>JAXDHK010000346.1:0-4132 GCA_034664545.1 Solirubrobacteraceae bacterium | reverse complement strand
TCACCACCGGTCCGTCGAGGGTCCGCCCGAGGATCCCGGCGACCCGCCGCACGAGCGTCGACCCGTGCCATTCGAGGCACGCCTTCGGCGCCCCCATCCGCGACGACCGGCCCCCGGCCAGGACGATCCCCGCCGTCCGGGCCACGCTGGCCGGCTACTCCCCGTGGAGCGTGGCCATGACCCGGCGCTCCCCGCCCGAGTCCCGGTGCTCGCACAGGTAGATCCCCTGCCAGGTCCCCAGGCCGAGGCCGCCTCCGCTGACCGGAAGGCTCAGGGTCGGACCGAGCAGCGCCGCCTTGATGTGGGCGGGCATGTCATCCGGCCCCTCCAGCGTGTGGGTCCAGTACCGGGCCTCCTCGGGAACCGCCCGGTTGAACCACGCCTCGAAGTCGCGCCGGACCGCCGGGCTCGCGTTCTCGCCGAGGGTCAGTGAAGCCGAGGTGTGGCGGATCAGGAGGTGGAGCATCCCGACCTCGACCGACCCCAGCTCGGGCAGCTCCCCGAGCACCTCGTCGGTCACCAGGTGGAAGCCCCGCCCCCGGGCGGCCAGGCGGATCTCGCGCTGGACCCACACCGCCGGGGGCGCGCTACCGCTCGCCCGGCGTCTTGACCGGGAACTGCGAGACCTCGTGGGTCACGTCGAGCGCCGCCCGGACGATCCGGCTCTGCTCCTCGGCGTGGGCGACCGGGTAGCCCTCGCCCGGGCTCGCCCGCTCCGGCCGACCGACGTACCCGAAGCGCAGGTGCCGGGGCATGATCTGGCGCAGGCGGGCCGACATGTGGGCCCGGGCGCCCATGTTCCGGGGCTCCTCCTGGCACCAGACGACCTCCTCGAGCCGCGGGTAGAGGTCCATCAGCCGCAGGAGCTCGCCCTGGGGGAACGGGTAGAGGAGCTCGACCCGGCCGATCGCCACCCGGTCGGCCCCCGCCCGCTCCGGGTGGCCGGTCAGGTCGTAGAAGATCTTCCCCGTACACAGGACCAGGCGGGTGACGGCCGACGGATCGACCCCCGGATCGGGGATCACCGGGTGGAACCGGCTCTGGGACAGCTCCTCGATCCGGCTCGTCGCCTGGGTCAGGCGCAGGAGCGACTTCGGCGTCATCACGATCAGCGGCCGCTGCTTGGCCACCCGGGCCTGGCGGCGCAGGAGGTGGAAGTACTGGGCCGGCGTGGTCAGGTTCGCCACCCGGATGTTGCCCTCGGCCGCCAGCTGGAGGAAGCGCTCGAGCCGGGCCGAGGAGTGCTCGGGCCCCGACCCCTCGTACCCGTGGGGCAGGAGCAGGGTCAGCCGCGAGGTCTGGCCCCACTTGGCCAGTCCCGAGACGATGAACTGGTCGACGATGACCTGGGCGGCGTTGACGAAGTCCCCGAACTGCGCCTCCCACACGACCAGCGTCTCCGGCGCCTCCTGGCTGTAGCCGTACTCGAAGCCCAGGCACCCGACCTCCGACAGCGGGCTGTTGTGGAGCTCGAGCGGCGCCAGCGCCCCCGGGAGGGTCTGGATCGGGCACACCGTCCGTCCGGTCCGGGCGTCGTGGAGGACGAGGTGGCGCTGGCTGAACGTCCCCCGCTCGGCGTCCTGTCCGGTCAGGCGGATCGGGGTCCCCTCGGTCAGCAGGGACGAGAACGCCAGGGCCTCGGCGTGGGCCCAGTTGATCCCCCCGTCCGGTCCCATCGCCTCCCGCCGCTGCTCGAGCTGGCGGACCAGCTTCGGGTGGACGGTGAAGCCCTCGGGCACGTGCAGGAGCTCGTCGTTCAGCGCGGCCAGTCGCTCGGCCGATACAGCCGTCTTGACCTCCGGGGACGCGGTCCGGTCGAGCTGGTACTCCCCGGTCGGCTGCTCGACCTCCCCGGCCTCGAGGGCGTCCCTGATCCGCTGCTTGAGCTCCTGGTGGCGGTTGGTCAGGTTGTCCCAGATCTCCTGGTGCTGCTGGGCCAGCTCCCCGGCGGTGATCACCCCGTCGTGGACGAGCCTCTCGCCCCAGAGCTCGGCGACCCGCTTCTTGTTCTTGATCGTCGCGTACATCTCCGGCTGGGTGTAGGCCGGCTCGTCGGCCTCGTTGTGGCCGAAGCGCCGGTAGCCGATCAGGTCGATCAGCACGTCGTGGCCGAACATCTTGCGGAACGCGAAGGCCAGCCGGACGGCCGAGATGCACGCGGCCACGTCGTCGGCGTTGACGTGGATGATCGGGACGTCGAAGCCCTTGGCCAGGTCCGAGGCCCAGTGGGTCGACCGGGCGTCGTCCGGGTCGGTCGTGAAGCCGACCTGGTTGTTGGTGATCAGGTGGAGGGTCCCCCCCACCTTGTACCCGTCGAGGGCCTGGAGGTTGAGGGTCTCGGCCACCACCCCCTGGGCCGGGAACGCCGCGTCCCCGTGGATCACGACCGGGACCGCCACGTTCGTGTCCTGGTGGGTGTGGGGGCCGTGCCGGGAGGTTTGCGCCGCCCGGCTCGCCCCGACCACGACCGGCGAGACGAACTCCAGGTGCGAGGGGTTCGATTCGAGGTTGACCCGGATCGACTCCCCGCTCGCCAGCTCGTAGGAGCCCTGGGCCCCGTGGTGGTACTTGACGTCCCCCGTCCCGCCCTGCGGGATCGTGGTCACCGCCTCGAGCGTCGAGGCTCCCTCGAACTCGGCGAAGATCGTCTCGTACGGACGCCCGAGGTTGTGGGCCAGGACGTTCAGCCGTCCCCGGTGGGCCATCCCGATCACGACCTCCTGGCCCCCCTCGCCCGCGGCCAGCTGGATCAGCTCGTCGAGCATCGGGACCGTCATGTCGAGGCCCTCGATCGAGAACTGCTTCTGCCCGAGGTAGGCCTTGTGCATGAAGCGCTCCATCGCGTCGACCTCGACCAGGCGCCGCAGGAGCGCCCGCTGCTCCTCCCGGGTCAGCGGCTTCCGGAAGGCCCCGCTCTCGATCCTCTCCCGCAGCCAGACCCGCTGGCGGTGGCTGGCGATGTGCTCGATCTCGTAGGCGATCGTCCCGCAATAGGTCTCCCGCAGATGGGGGAGCGCGTCGGCCAGGGTCGTTCCCGGGACGTGCATCCGCAGGATGTGGGCCGGAATCTGCCCCATCAGGGCCGGGGTCAGCCCCACCGTCTCCGGGTCGAGCGCCGGGTCTCCCTCCGGCTCGCTCCCCAGGGGATCCAGGCGGGCCGCCAGGTGGCCGTGGGTCCGGTGGGCCTTCAGCAGCGACACCGCCGACTGGACCGCCCCCAGGAGCTCCTCGCCCGGATGCTCGGGCACGAACGGCCCGGGCTCCCGCGGCCCCGGTTCGTCCCCCGGCGCTCGGGCCGGCCCCGGGGCCGGCGGGCCTGGCGGGGCGGCCGGGGGGGCGGGCGCCCCCAGGGTCGGGGCCGCACGGACGGGCAGCGGCCCGAGCTCGACCCCCAACGACCCGAAGACGTCCTCGTAGAAGGAGTCCTCGCCCTCGAGCAGCGCCTCGATCCGCCCGAGGAAGCGCCCCGACTCGGCGCCCTGGATGATCCGGTGGTCGTAGGTCGAGGTGATCGACATGACCTTCTCGGCCCCGATCGCCCGGCCGACCGCGCCCAGGCCGACCGGGTAGGCGATCGACCCGGTGGCCACGATCGTCCCCTGCCCGGCCATCAGGCGCGGGACCGAGGCGACGGTCCCCAGGCCCCCGGGGTTGGTCAGCGTCAGGTTGGCCCCGACCAGGTCGTCGGCCCCCAGCGAGTTGCCTCGGGCCTTCTCGACGAGCCCGGCGTAGGCGACGAGGAACTCCCCGAACGGCAGGCGCCCGGCGTCGCGGATCACCGGGACCATCAGCGTCCGCGACCCGTCGGGCTTCTCGACGTCCACCGCCAACCCGAGGTTGACCGCCCCGTCGTCGATCCGGTGCGGCCTCCCGTCGATCTCGGCGTAGTGATTGGCCATGACCCGGATCTCGCTCGCCGCCCGGGCGATCGCGTAGGCGATCAGGTGGGTGAAGGAGACCCTCCGCCCGGCGGCCTTCAGCTCGGCCCGGCGACCGTCGAGCACGGTCACCGTCAGCGTCCGGAAGCTCGTCGCCGTCGGGACCGACCGGCTCTCGTCCATGTACCGGGCCAGCTGGGCCGCGGCCCCCCGCAAGGGCGTCGCCGTCGCCCCGGGGGCCGGCGCCGGGGCGG
>JAXDHK010000345.1:0-10886 GCA_034664545.1 Solirubrobacteraceae bacterium | reverse complement strand
GCCCACGCCCTGGTCGAAGCGGAAGAGCCAGGGTCCGTCGAGGAGGTAGCGGCCGGTCGGGCCGTTGGCGTAGAGGGCGCGCTCGACCGGGGTCGTCACCGTCTCGGGGGCCGCGGCCGGGGCGGGGGCCGGCGGCGGGGGGGCGGCGACGGCGACGGCCGCAGGAGCCAGAAGCGCGGGGGCCGGGGCCAGGCAGGCGGCGGCGAGGGCCAGCCGGGCGAGGGCCCGGGCGATCCTCACAGCGGGCTCCCGCCGCCGCCCGGGCAGTCGCCGGTCCCGGGGATCGGGGTGCTGAGGGAGACGAGGGTGAGCGAGAGGCCGGTCAGGACGTTGCCCGAGCGCCGGACGCGGACGCACTGGACCACGGGGAGGCGGACCGGGGTCTTCCAGGCCACGCGGGTGAAGCCGGTCGCCCCGGACAGGGAGTAGGCGGTGGCGGACATGCTGTTGAGGATCGTCACGTCCCCGGGTCCGCGGAGGCTCGCCGCGTCGGAGCGGACCGCCTGGGCGCAGGCGCCCCGGCAGCCGGGGAGGAGCGCCAGCATCGCCGGGGCGTCGCCCCGGGCCTGGGCCCGGAGCAGGTCGAGCACGGCGCTGCGCTCGATGTTCTCGACGGCCAGGAAGCGGGCGAGGATCGCGCTGACGACGAGGAAGACGACGACGCCGGCGCCGATCAGCAGGATGCGCAGGCGGCGGGACATCGGCCGAGAGCCTAATCGCCGGTGTCCGCCCGGGCGGCGGCGGGGGCGCGGGCAGGGACCCCCGCGGGGGGCGGCTCGGGCTAGGCTGATCGGGATGGGCGATGGGTGAGGTCATCCGGGCGGCGGCGATCGCCGGAGTCGTGAGCGGGGCGCCTTCGACCGCGCACGCCCTGCTGCGCCGAGGCGATCCGCTCGAGGCCTCCCTGGCCGCCGGGACGCTGCTCCTGGCGAGCGAGACGAGGAGGGGGCGGTTGCTCCTGGCGGGGGCGGTCGTCCACGCCGGCCTGTGCCTCGGCTGGGCCGGGATCCTCGCCGCGGTCCTCCCGCGGCGGCGGGCGATCCCGGCGGCGGCGGCGGCGGGCCTCGCCATCGCCGGACTCGACCTCGGCATCGTCGGTCGACGCCTCCCCCGGATCCGGGCTCTCCCGATCATCCCCCAGGTGGCCGACCACGTCGCCTTCGCGGTGACCGTCGCCGCGGTGCTCCGGCCGGCTACCGGCGGTTCTCGGGCACCACGTAGAACTCGACGCCGCTGCTGAGGAAGCGCAGGGAGCCCGAGCCGTCGAGCGAGCTCTCGGCCTCGGCGAACTCCCCGGCCCCGAGGTTCATCCGGACGGCGATTCCCTCGAGGGCGAAGACGGCCCACCCGTCGCCGGCGTCCTGGGCGTGGAGCGGTCCGGTCGCCTCGAGGGCGACCGTCTCGTGGCCGGGCGTTCCGAGCTGGAGGCGGACGGTCCGTCCTTCGAGCGCCGTGAGCGCGGCGACGAGCTCGTCGAAGTCCACCGGGGCGAGACTACGCGATGGCCGGGGTCAGCCGTCGCTGAGCTCGAGGAACCGGCGGATCGAGGCTTCCTGGTGGTCGAGCTGCTCGGCGAGCGCCCGGGCGTGCTCGACGGTCAGCTCGAGGAAGTCCTCGAGGCAGCGGGCCGGGTCGTCGGGGAGGGGATAGACGCGGGCGACGTCCTGCTGGGCGCAGGCGATGCCGAGGGGGGGCCGGCCCTCGGCGAGGGTGCGGGCCCCGCACACCGGGGTCACGGTCAGCCGCCGCTCGGGGGCGACGAGGGCGATCGGCATGAGTCGGGCGGCCGGGAGCCGGGTGCCGAGGGCGATCGACCGGTCGATGTCGACGTCGGCCCCGAGCACCTCCTCGAGCGGCTCACGCCAGACGGCGAGGACGGTGTCGGCGGCGAGCAGGGCGTCGCGCATCGTCGCCGCCTGGCTCGCGTAGAGGTGCTCGGCGTCCTCGCGGTCGGAGGCGTCGGCCAGGTCGATGTCGCACGGGACCCGGAGGAGCTCCTCAGGGGCCAGGGCCGCGCCGGCGCCCCGCCCGCCGTGGGCGACGTAGGTCTGGATCGTCCCGAGGTCCCGGCGGCCGTGGAAGACCACGGTGAGTGCGTCACAGAGGGCGAGTCCCCCGACCCGGAGGGCGACCGCCACCGACCCGTCCGCGTCGAGCAGAGCCCTGCGCAGCAGCTCCTCGGCGCCGTCCTCCCCATCTCGGCCCGCGTCCTGCACCTTGGCCTCCTTAGTCCTGCGCTGGTGACCACGCCAGTCCCAAGATGCTAATCGGACGGGGGGTCGGAAAGCTAGAGCCCGGCGGTACGACCTTCGACACCCGTCGGTCTACCCGCGGGTGGGTCGCCGCCCCCGAGGATCAGGCCGCGGTCGAGCAGGGTGGCCAGGGCGTCCTCGAAGCCGGCGAAGTCGCCGTCGAGGAGCAGGGTGATCGGCCGACCGCCGGGTCCGGCGGCCCGCAGCCACCGGCGGAGCAGCGACTCGCCGATCGCCTCGGCGGCCTCGGCGGTCAAGGAGGCGAGGATCGCCAGCTCGGGCCGGTGGGCGAGGTCGCCGGAGATCAGGGCCAGGGAGTCGACCTCGAAGACGGCGAGCACCTCGTCGTCGGTCAGCCCGAGACGGTCGATCAGAGCGCCGACCGTGCTTGCCTCGTCTTCTCCTCGAGCGGGCATCTCACCGACCGAATCTATCGTTCGAGGCCGGAGCACTCGGGGACCCGCGCGCGGGTCCCCGAGATCTCGCTCCGTCGCTACCGGGTCAGCCGGCCTGACGGCCGCCGACCGCGGTGGGCTGGCGGGCCGCCTCGTCGCCGTCGAGGCCATCGCGGTGCCGGTTGGTGCCGGACTCCCAGTAGGGCTCGCGGCTGCCCGACTTGGCCAGGCCGCGCCCGACGAAGTAGGCACCGGCGACGATCGCGACGTAGAGCCACGCCTGACGGGCGATGAACGCGTCGCCCCCGTTGTCCCCGCCCGTGATCACGGCCGCGCTGATGAGGATGCCGGCGATGATGGCCACCATCCCCCAGAACTCGGTCGTCTTGAACGCTTGCTTCGACTCGGTTGATATGCGCATAGGTCTCCTTGCCAGTCGTGCGGTCCCTCCGGAGCCGGCCGCAGGGTGCGAACCGTCCAGGGAGGGCCTTTGTGACACGCAGGGTGCCCGTGGCGGGTGACAGAAAACGCGCCCGGGCCGGACGTGGTTCGAACTCGAACCGGCGAACCAGCTCAGAACAGCTGGTTCTCGCCGCCGAACACCTCGCTGACCGAGCCGTCGGTGAAGATCCGGCGGATCGAGTCGGTCAGGAGGTCGGCGCACGGGAGCACGACGACGTTGCCCGGGGCGTCGGCCCGGGCGGGGATGGTGTCGGTCACGACGATCTGCTCGAACGGGAGGCCGGCCACCTGGGCGAGGGCGTCGCCGGAGAAGACGGCGTGGGTCGCCGCCGCGAAGAGCCGGGTCGCCCCCCGATCGATCACGACCTGGGCGGCGGCGCCGAGGGTGCTCCCGGTGTCGATGATGTCGTCGACCACGAGCGCCGTCTTGCCCTCGACGTCGCCGATCAGGTAGCCGATCTCGGCCTCGCCGCGGCGCGGGCGCTCCTTGGTGAGGATGGCCAGCTCGGCGCCGATCCGCTCGGCGAACCTCTGGTTGAGCTTGGCCCGGCCGACGTCCGGGGCGACGACGACGAGGTCGGAGAGGTGGAGATCGGCGAAGTACTGGGTGAGGATGAAGTGGGCGGTCATGTGATCGACCGGCTTCTCGAAGAATCCCTGGACCTGGCCGGCGTGGAGGTCCATCGTGAGCACCCGGTCAGCCCCGGCCGCCTCGAGCATGTGGGCCACGAGGCGGGCGCTGATCGGCTCGCGGGGGGCCGACTTCTTGTCCTGGCGGGAGTAGGCGAACCACGGGAGGACGGCGATCACCCGGTGGGCGGAGGCGCCCTTGGCGGCGTCGATCATCACGAGGAGCTCCATCAGGGCGTCGTTGGCCGAGATCCCGGTGGACGGGTTGCCGCAGGTGGGCTGGACGATGAAGACGTCGGCCCCGCGGATCGACTCCCCGTAGCGGCAGTAGACCTCGCCGTTGGCGAACGTCCGGAGCGTGATCGCCCCGAGCTCGACCCCGAGCTTGCTCGCGATGCTGGCCGCCAGGCCGGGGTTGGCGCGGCCCGAGAAGAGCATCAGGCGCTTGTCGTAGTCGATCGGCAGGCTTGTTTCAGCCGTACGCGGCTCGAGCACGCTCATCGAGGGCGCAGTCTACGCAGCGGGGTCGTCGGACCGCCGCCGGCCGTCGTAGCCGGGGACGTTCGTCTGCCGGGTGCGGGCGACGGCCAGCGATCCGGGAGGAACCTCGTCGGTCACGACCGACCCGGCCGCCGTCCATGCGTCGTCGCCGACGCTGACCGGCGCCACGTAGGCGGTGTCCACGCCCCCGTGGACCCGGGCGCCGATCCGGGTCCGGTGCTTGGCGCGGCCGTCGTAGTTGGCGGTGATCGACCCGGCCCCGAGGTTCGAGCCCTCGCCGACGTCGGCATCCCCGATGTAGGACAGGTGGGGGATCTTCGCCCCGGGTCCGATGTCGGAGTTCTTGATCTCGACGAACGTCCCGGCCCGGGCGCCCTCCCGGAGGAGCGCCCCCGGCCGGAGGTAGGCGAACGGGCCACAGCTCGCCCCGTCGCGGAGCTCGGCGCCCTGGAGGTGGGAGTGGATCACCCGGGTGCCGGCGCCGAGGACCGAGTCGATCGCCGTGGTGTGGGGCCCGATCCGGGCGTCGGGGCCGACCCGGGTCGCCCCGAGGAGCTGGGTGCAGGGCTCGATCACGGTGTCGGGGCCGATCTCGACGCCGAAGTCGATGCTCGTGCTCGCCGGCTCGACGATCGTCGCCCCGGCGAGCATGTGCCGCCGGTGGATCCGGCGCTGGGCCTCGGCCCGGACCGCGGCGAGGCCGGCCCGGTCGTTGACCCCGAGCAGGAGCCCGGGATCGTCGGCGACGTGGGCGGCGATCCGGAGTCCGGCGCCCGTGAGGAGGGGGAGCACGTCGGGGAGGTAGTACTCGCCCTGGGCGTTCTCGGCCCGGAGGCCGGCCAGGGCGTCGAGGAGGGCCCCGCCGTCGAAGGCGAAGATTCCGGTGTTGACCTCGTCGATCGCCCGCTCGGCA
Organism: Solirubrobacteraceae bacterium; assembly: GCA_034664545.1. Taxonomy (GTDB): domain Bacteria; phylum Actinomycetota; class Thermoleophilia; order Solirubrobacterales; family Solirubrobacteraceae; genus Palsa-513. The sequence goes on along the minus strand of JAXDHK010000345.1, from coordinate 5,733 downwards.
TCCGTGGCATCCCCGGGCTCCCGGGTCTCGACCACCCGCGCGACGGCGCCCGCCGGGTCGCGCACGACCCGCCCGTAACCGGTCGGGTCGGGGAGGACCATCGTGGCCATGGTCGCCGCCGCCCGGCTCGCGGCATGGACGGCGGCCAGCTCGCGGATGAATCCCCCGGTGACCAGGGGGACGTCGCCGGCGAGCACGATCACCACCGCCTCCCGGTCGCGCTCGGCCACGGCGGCCCGGACGGCGTCCCCGGTCCCCCGGGCCTCGGCCTGGACCGCGAGGTCGACGCCGTCGCCGAGGTGGCCGGCGAGCTCGCCGGCCGGGCCGCCGACGACGACGATCCGCCCGGCCGCGGCCTCCCGGGCGGCGGCGATCGTCCAGGCGATCAGGGGGCGCCCGCACAGGTCGTGGAGCACCTTCGGCCGCTTCGAGCGCATCCGGGTGCCCTGTCCGGCGGCGAGGATGACGACGGTCGGGGGGGACACGCCTCCCAGGTTAAGGGTTCATCCGGGGTCGGGGACGGCTCGACCCGGATGCCGGGCGGGGAGCGCCCGCGCGTCGGCCGATCCGGGGCCGGAGGCGCGGCCCGGGGGTCGCGGCGCCGGCGGCCGGCCGGCGCGGCACCCGCCTAGAATCGGGACGGACGCGCCTTGGGGGGTCGTCTAATGGCAAGACTCCGGCCTTTGGCGCCGGCTATCGGGGTTCGAGTCCCTGCCCCCCAGCTCCGGCGGGCGGGCGAGCGGGCGGGCGCAGGACCAGACGCGCGGGCGGCCGCCCGGGGTCTCGTCGGCGGTCAGAGCAGGCGCGCGTGCTGGAGCTCGTGACGGACCCGGGCCGCCTCGACGCCGACGTCGTGAGCGTGGCGCTCGAGCTCCTCGAGGTGCTCGACCGCCCGGCGGACCCGGCCGTCTCCGGCGGCCTCGAGCCGGGCGAGGCGCTCGCGCTGGCGGCGGGCGCCGACCGCGAGGTCGGCGAGGGCGGTCAGGAGGTCGGCGAACTCGTCGGCGGCGGCCTCGCGCTCGGCGGTGGCGACCAGCTCGTTGATCGGCGTTACGGTCACCGAGGTCATGGGACTGGGTCTGGCGTTGCGGTGCACATCTGTTCCCCCCTGTTGGTGATTCGCGTCGCTGCCCCGGGGACGTCCGTGGTCGGGGCGGCCCGGTCTCGAGCCCACTGTTCCCCGCCGAGGCAGAACGACCTGCTGGTGGCTGAGGGTGGCAGGTGAACCGGTCATCACCTGTTGATACGTCATCGGACCCGGGAAGGTTGCGCGGGTGAGCGCCTTCTCAACATAGCGGCAATAAATCGCCCCGTCCGGCTCAGGGGAGCTTCCCCCCGCCGCGGGCCGGTACCCGGCCGGCCCCGGCCCCGGCCTCGGTGGCCGGGCCTCCGGAGGAGGCGATCCCGAGGACGCTCATGGCCTTGAGGCCGAGGCTCAGCTTCTCGCGGCCGTCGCTCGAGCCGACGTCGAGCCCCGAGAGCTCGCGAACCCGCTCGAGGCGGTAGCGGACGGTGTGCCGGTGGGTGAACAGGCGCTGGGCGGTCCCGGCGACGTTGCCGTCGGCCTCGAGGAAGGCCTCGACCGTGCTGACGAGGTCGGTCTCGTACTGCTCGTCGTAGGCGACGAGCGGCTCGACCGTCTCGGCGTAGAAGCGCTGGAGCTCGGCCGGGTTCTCGCTCATGGCGCTCAGGAGCAGCCGGTAGGCGCCGGTCTCCTCGAAGGCGAGCACGGTCCGCTCGGGGTCGCCGTCGGCCACGTTCGCCGCCAGGCGGGCCTCGTCGGCGGCCCGGGGGAGGTCGAGCGGGCCCTGGGCGACGCGGCTGCGCCCGAGGGCGAAGGCGAAGCCGGGGAGGCTGGCCTGGAGCTCGCGCAGGACGCCGTCGACCGCACGCTGGGCCGCCGGCTCGTCGACCCCGGGGACGAGGACGATGATCTCCGCGCCGGCGAGCGTGTCCCGCAGGGAGAGGAGGGCGACGGCGGCGGTCGCCGTCCCCCGGGCCCCGCGCTCGGCGACCTGGCGCACCCGGGCCCGCCAGCCCTCCTCGGCCGGGACCTGGGGGCGGACGTGGGCCACGAGGATCGAGCCCCCCCGCTCGATCTGGCCGACCCCGATCTCCCGGGCCCGGGCCAGGAGGGCCTCCCGGTCGACGAGCTCCCGGTCGAGCACCGAGCGCAGGAACTCGGCCGTCGCCGCCTCCGAGGCCCGCTCGGGCGCCTGGACCCGCTCGACCTCCGAGGCGATCAGCGTGGTGACCAGGCGCAGGAGGGCGCTCCCGGGCTGGGAGCGCATCCGCATGTGCACCCGCCCGACCGGAGCGTCGGCGACCCGGAGCTCGACGATCTCGACGTCGCTCGCGTCGCTGAGGAGCGACCGCTCGTCGGCCGGGGACCGGGCCGCGACGGCCAGAGTGCGGCCGGCCCGGTCGAGCACGGCGAGGCTGGCGTCGAGGGCCCGGGCGGCCGCACGGACGACCTCGGGCAGGCCGGCGCCGGACTCGACCGCCTAGGTGATCGCGTCGAGCGCGTCGAGGTCCACGGCCGTGTGGACGCTGACCATCAGGGGGGTCCGCCGGGGCCCGGGCGGGTCGCCAGGAGGGCGAGGCCGACCACTCAGGCGGCGAAGCGGTCGTAGAGCCAGAGCACGCCGGCGGCGCCGGCCAGGCCGAGGCCGAGCAGGGCGGCCAGGACGTAGAGCGAGAGGAAGCTCGCGGCCAGGCGCTGCCACAGCCGCGAGTAGGAGCCCCAGGCCGGGACGAGGATCAGGCCGACGAACGCGACGAGGCCGAGAGCCCCGCAGCATGAGGCGACGATGTAGATGGTCGTCGTATTGCTCATGACCCCAGACGAGGATTGTGACGTACGCCGCCCGGGAACGGAGCCGTGGCGATCGGGGCGGGGTCCCGGCCGCCCGCCGCCCGGGCCGCCTCCCGGGCCTGGGCAGGGGTTTCGAAGAGTCCGATCACGGTCGGCCCCGACCCGCTGACCATCGCCGCGTGGGCCCCGAGGGCCCGGGCGAGCTCGAGCGCGGGGTCGATCGACCGGTCGAGCGACCGGGCGGCGGGCTCGAGGTCGTTCACGTACTCCGGCCGGCCGACCGGGTCGAGGGCGGCGAGCTCGGCGGCGGTCCGCCCGAGCCCGAGCCGGTCGGCCTCGGCGTAGACGGCCGGGGTCGCGAGCTTGGACGCCGACGGGAGGACGAGGACCCCGAACGGGTCGGGATCGGCCAGGCGGACGACCCGGTCGCCCGCCCCGGTGGCGAGGACCCGGCCCGGGCGGACCTGACCCGGGACGTCGGAGCCGAGCCGGGCGGCCAACTCGAGCTCGAGCGCCTCGTCGGCGACGCCCGCCCGGGCGCAGATCAGCCGGAGGGCGGCGGCGGCGTCCCCGGACCCACCCCCCATGCCCGCGGCCACCGGGACGAGCTTCTCGATCTCGAGCAGCTGGGCCGGGCCGTCCCAGCCGGTGGCGGCGCGGAAGGCGGCGAGCGCCGCCGCGCAGATGTTCGGTCCGTCGACCCCCGGGCAGCGGACCTCGTCTCCGCCCCGGTCCGGGTGGTCGCGGAGGGTCAGCCGGTCGGCGAGGGCGAGCGACTGCATCACCGTGACCAGCTCGTGCCGGCCGTCGGGCCGGGGGGGGCCGAGGTAGAGGCAGAGGTTGATCTTGGCCGGAGCCGGCTCGTCCACGAGCTCAGATCAGCTCGCCGAGCGCGGCGAACTCGTCCGGGCGCAGGCGCTCGGCCCGGACGTCGGGGGGGTGGCCGAGCGAGACCAGGGCGGCCCGGACGGGCTCGACGTCGGCGCCGGTGCTGAGGGCGAGCGACCGGGCGAGGGCCTTGCGCCGATGGGCGAAGGCCCCGGCCACGAGCGCCCGGAGCTCGGGCGGCGGGGCCGGGGCCCGGCGGCGGAGGCCGACGAGCACGGAGTCGACGTTCGGGACGGGGTGGAACACGCTCCGGGAGACCCGGCGGATGACCCGGACCTCGCAGGCGAGCTGGGCGAGGACCGACGGGATCCCGTAGACGCCGCTCCCCGGGGCCGCGGCCAGGCGCTGGCCGACCTCGCGCTGGACCATGGCGACCCAGACCTCGGCGCCCGGAAGCTCGAAGATCGTCCGGAGGATGACCGCGGCGGCGATGTTGTAGGGGAGGTTGGCGATCACCTTCCCGACCCGGGGTTCGAGCCCGGCGAGGTCGAGGGCCATCGCGTCGGCGAAGTGGAGGCTGGCGTTCGGGAACGGGTCGAGGGCGTCGCGGAGCGCCGGCTCGAGGCGGGGGTCGATCTCGACGACGTGGACGTGGGCGGCCCGGGCGGCGAGATGCTCGGAGAGGACGCCGAGGCCGCCGCCGATCTCGAGCACGACGTCGGCCGGCCCGAGGTCGGCGGCCCGGGCGATCACGCCGAGGAGGTTCGAGTCGATCAGGAAGTTCTGGCCGAGGTCGCGCCGGGGGCGGACGTCGAACTGATCGAGCCGGCGGAGGCTCGCCTGCCGGGGACCCGGTGCGTCTACCACCCGAACAGCCCGGCGGCGCATCGATCGACCGCGTCCTCGAACTCGGGGTAGGGGACCCCGCGCCGGTCGGCGAGGAACCGCGCCGTGTGGAGGACCCCGGCCGGCTGGTTGGGCCGGCCCCGGCGGGGGACGGGCGAGAGGAAGGGGGCGTCGGTCTCGACGAGGAGCCGGTCGGCCGGGACGAGCTCGGCGGCGGCGGCGAGGTCGGCCGCCTTGGGGAAGGTGACGTTGCCGGCGAAGGAGATCCACCAGCCCTCGTCCAGGCACTCGCGGACCCGGCCGGGCATGGAGAAGCAGTGGAGGACGACCCGGAGTCCGCCGGCCCGGTCGCGCAGGAGGCCGAGGGTGTCCGCGTCGGCGTCGCGGGAGTGGATCACGAGGGGCTTGTCGAGCTCCCGGGCGAGGTCGATCTGCCGGGAGAACGCCCGCCGCTGGTCCTCGGGTGATGCGGAGCGGTGGTGGTAGTCGAAGCCCGTCTCTCCGATCGCCAGGCACCTCGGATCGGCCGCGTACTCGGCGAGGCGGTCGGCGTCGAAGCCGGCGGCGGCGTTGGGATGGCGCCCGATGGCGGCGTAGACCTCGGGGTGGGCGTGGGCGGCCGCGAGCGCCGCGACGCAGGACTCGTCGTCGATCGCCACGGTGAGGATCCGGGTGACGCCGGCCTCGGCGGCGGCGGCGACGAGCTCGGAGGTGGGCGGCTCGCAGAGGTGCAGGTGGGTGTGGCTGTCGTTCACCGGGCCTCCGTCCCCCGGGGAGCGAGGCGCGGGGTCGCCCCGGACTGGTTCATCGCCTCAGGGTATTCCCCGGCCGGCGGGCCCATCGAGCCCGCGAGGGGCGGGCCCCCGGGCCGATCGTCCCGGACGGGCGGGCGAGACCGGGCCTCGTACAATCCGGCGCCGATGCCCCGTTACCTGATCACGAGCGCACTGCCCTACATCAACGGGGTCAAGCACCTCGGCAACCTGGTCGGGTCGATGCTCCCGGCCGACGTGTACGCCCGGTTCCTGCGCAGCCGGGGCGAGGAGGTCCTCTATGTCTGCGCGACCGACGAGCACGGGACGCCGGCCGAGCTGGCGGCGGCCGAGGCCGGGCTCGAGGTCGCCGAGTACTGCCGGGAGCAGCACGAGGTCCAGGCTCGGGTCGCCGCCCGGTTCGGCCTCTCCTTCGACGTCTTCGGGCGGAGCTCGTCGGCGCAGAACCGGGAGCTGACCCAGCAGTTCGGG
>JAXDHK010000344.1:0-12511 GCA_034664545.1 Solirubrobacteraceae bacterium | reverse complement strand
GAACCGAGCACAGGACCAGGGACGCGACGACGGCGTCGCAGCTCCCGGACTCGGCGGGCAGGGCGGCGGCGTCGCCGGCGATGACCGTGATGTCGACCGGCGCCCGGCCGGCGGCGATCCCGGCGAGACGGCGGAGGTATGGCTCGGGCTCGACGCCGGTGACGCGCCGGACGTCCGGGGGGTAGAGACCGAAGTTGCGGCCCTCGCCGCACCCGACCTCGAGGACCTCCCCGGTCAGGCCCTCGAGCATCTCGCGGCGCGGCGCGTCGGCTCCGACGCGGGGGGCGAGGAGGGCCCAGGCCCGCGCGAACAACGGGTGGGCGGTCGGGCGAGGCAAGTGCCGGCCGGGGTCAGTCCGAGCGGACGGTGTGCTTCACCACGGTCTTCCGGTCCTCGCCGGTCGACCCGACGATCACGTCGGTGACGAGCGACGGGGGGAAGAGCCCGTGATCGACGACTCCAGGCGTTCCGGCCAGCCGGTCGGCCAGGCCGGCGGGATCGTCGACCGGCCCCTGGTAGTCGGCGATGACCCCGCCGTCGGGGCTGGGCGGGCAGGCGCGCCGGTCGACGGGTGCGAGGGCCCGGAGGGTGGCCGGGAGGCCGTAGGCCAGGAGCTCGAGCGGGACGGGCGGGCGGAGGGCGTCGACCACCTTCTCGGAGGAGGCGATCACGACGAACCGGTCGGCCGCGGCGGCGACGATCTTCTCGCGCGTGTGGGCCCCGCCCCCGCCCTTGACGATCCAGGTCGCCGGATCGATCTGGTCGGCGCCGTCGATGGCGATCTCGAGCCGGTCGAGGGCATCGAAGGCGACGACCCTGAGCCCGAGGTCGGCGGCGGCTTGCTCGGTGGCGACGGACGTGGCCACACAGGTGATGTCGAGCCCCCGGGCGGCCAGGGCCGGGAGGAGGTAGGCGACCGTCGACCCGGTGCCGAGACCGACCCGGGCGCCGTCGGGCACGAGCAGGGCCGCGGCCTCGGCGGCGGCCCGCTTCTCGGCCTCGACGGGGCTGAAGGGCTCGGAGGCGGACACCGGCCGGACCCTAGCGGGCGGCGGCCGCGCGCGCTCGTCGAGCCCGCCGGCCGGGGCGACCGACGCTTGACGGGCCCCCGGGGCGTAGTCTCGCGCCATTCAGTGCGGAGAGCGGGCATGCGGGAGCTGAATGGGGGTGGTCGGCGGCGGATGGCGCTCGCCGGCTTGCTGGCGGCGCTCGCCGGGCTCTCGCCCCCGTCGTCCGCGGCCGCGGCCTCGGAGGCGACGTGGTCGCCGGCGGCGACCCTCACCGGGTGCCCGGCGGCGACCGGTCCGCGGGTCGTCTTTCCGAGCGCCGACCCCCATACGGGGAGCGGGCCCGGGGCGATCCTCTGGAGCGGGGATCCGGCGGCCTGCGCAGGGGCGCGGGCGGGATCGGGAATCGGGCTGGCGGCGATCGGGGCCGGCGACCTGGCCGACCTGGCCCAGTCCCTTCCCCTCGACCCGGGCCCACCGGCCGACCTCGGGCCGCTGGCCGGGGCGACGGCGACGGGCGACGGCCGGGTGGTGGTCGCCGCCGGACTCGGGACCGGGCGGACGAGCCCGGCCGGGGTACTCCAGGGCCGGTCGACCGCCGGCTTCGGGCGCCCGATCCGCCTCGAGGCGCAGACCGCCCCCCTGGCCACGGCGTCGAGCTACCTCGGGGACATCGCGATCGCCGGGGTCAGCGGGCGCGGCCGGGTCGTCCTGCGGCTCGAGCGCCGCGGCGCCCCGGGTCTGTCGCGGCCGTTCGTGTTGACCGAGCGCCCGGCGGCGGTCACGGCGGTGGCCGTCGGCCTCGACTACCGGGGCGACGCCCTGGTCGTCTGGGCCCAGGCCGGGTTCATCTACCGGCGCGTGCTCCGGGCGACGGGGAGGCTCGAGCGGACCGAGCGCGTGGCGCCGAGCCCGCCGGGACCGCACCTCCAGGCGCTGATCAGCGACGACAACCGGGGGATCGTCGCCTGGACCACCGACGTCCCGGCCGGCGCCTCGTCAACGACCAGGGTCTACCTCGACGCGTCGGGCCGGGGCGTGCACTTCGGGCGGCCGCGCCTGGTCGAGGACTTCCGCAACCTGCCGGGCGTCGCGCTCCCCGAAGGGTCGCTCCGCCTGGTCCGCCTGGCGAGTGAGGGGGTGATGATGGCGTGGACGGGGATGACCGGGGGTCGCTATGTCGTGCGGGCGGTACCGATCAGCCTGGGAGGCACGCGTCCGGTCACGGTCGTCTCGGGCCCCTCGGGCGACGCGATCCTGGCCGACCTGGCCACCGGATCGCGCAGCGAGGCGCTCGCCGTGTGGACGGTTGTCCCCCGGCTCGCCCGCGGCCTCGACATGCGCCACGCCGAGATCGAGACGGCTCGGGGGGTCACCGTGGCTCCGGGCGTGGCCCGGTTCGCGCCGCCGGTCGCGGTCCCGGGCCCCGCGGCGATCGCCCCGCCCCGGGCGGGAATCGACCCGACCACCGACATCCCGATCGTCGTGTGGGAGCGCCTCGGCGGGGGCATCGCCTACTCGGCCCGACGCCCCGAGGCGACGGCCGGTCGGGGCGGGCCGTTCGCGGCCCGCGGCCGGGGCGGGTGGCCGGCCGGAGCCTGGGCGCTCATCGGGGTGGTCGCCTTGGCGGTCGCCGGGACGCTCGCCCGGATCCGTCGTTCGCGCCGCCTGAGCGGGATGGAGACGGCGCCGGGAGCCTGAGGCGCGGGCGGGCGCGCGCTATGCTCGGCGGGCAGAGTCGCCCGGCGGACCTTTTCCCTTCCTCCACCCCGCGACCCGTCCGGAGGGGACGAAGCAGGGCGACCAAGGTCGGTCGGCCCGAGGGAGTCACCATGGCAGGAGTTCGGAAGAGGGTCGACGTCTCCCAACAGGAGCCACGCGCCCCGGAGACGCCGCAGGAGCGCCGGGCCCGCCAGGCGGCGATCCTCGCCGACCAGCAGGCCCAGCTCCGACGGGAGGCCGAGGAGCGCCGCGCGGCCAAGCGCGTCCGCGAGGCCGAGGCTCAAGCCCCCGGAGGCTGAGCGCCCTAGAACGTCAGGGTCGCGCAGGTCTGGCCGGATCGGCCACCGCCCACGGTGTTGTGGACGCCGGCGTTGGTGGGGGGCGGGACGTTGGTGGTGCAGGTCAGGGCCCCGCCGATCTGGTTCCCCGAGATCGTCGTGCCGCCGAGGTTGGCGCTGGCGGTCACCGCTCCGCTGATGTTGTTCCGGGCCAGCGTCACGCCGGCCAGGTTGGCATCGAGGGTCACCGCGCCGTCGATGGTGTTGGCCGGGCACGCCAGCGAGCCGAGCAGGCCGCTCCCGCCGATGAGGACCGCGCCCCTGGCGCCCGTCGCGGAGATCGCCCCCCGGACCGTGCGGCTCGCGCAGAAGTCGAGCGTCGTGTAGCCCGCCTTGAGCGTGACGGCCCCCGTGATCGTCGAGTTGCTCACCGAGAGCGCGCCGCCGGGGGCGACGTTCACCGCGCCGTCCTGAACGGCGAGGACCAGGCACAGCTTCTGGTTGGCGGCCACGTTGATCACCCCGCTGTGGGCACCGACGATCCGCTGTGTGCACTGAGTTGCGGCCTGGGCGCTCGAGGCGCCGGCGCCGGCGACCCCCAGCAGGGCGATGCCTCCGCTCAGGGTGGCGACGATGCGTCGCCGGGTGACGGGATGATGGAACCGCTTCATGATGGCCATCCTCTTGCGTAGGGTCCGTGCTCACAGATCTGTGAGAGAACGGACGTGACCGCACGCTCGATGGAGATCGAGTCGAGCGGGTTCGGCGGAATCTCGCCGCTCCGGCTCGCACCCGACGTCCACCGACCCGATCAGGGACGCGTGGCCTCGGAGCATGATGCGACACGCACTACGGCCGCCCGGGCCCGGGCTCGTGAGCCGGAGCGATGCGACGTCGCGAGTGCGTCCTCTGACCCTAGCATTAATTCTAGGGTTGAATAGGAATAAACCTATGAGATAGGGTCCATAGGCGGGGCTATACTGAACTGAATGGTTCAGTATCAGCCCATCGATCGGACCTTCGCCGCCCTCGCGGACCCCACGCGCCGGGAGATCCTCGAGCGGCTCGGACGGGGCAGCGCGACCATCACCGAGCTCGCCGAGCCGTTCGGGATCTCGCTCACCGGGATGAAGAAGCACGTCCGGGTGCTCGAGGCGGCCGAGCTCGTCAACACCGAGAAGGTCGGCCGAGTCCGCCGGTGCACGGCGGGCCCCCGGCGGCTGGAGGACGTGGCGGAGTGGACGGAGGTCTACCGGCGGATGCTGGACGAACGCCTCGACCGGTTCGGGGAGCTCCTCGAACGTACGAAAGGAACGCCGCCATGACGATCGACCAGAAGCCGGCCCCGGCCCTCGCCGTCACCACCCCGACCGATCGGGAGATCCAGATCGAGCGCGTCTTCGACGGGCCTCGTGACCGGGTGTTCGCCGTCTTCACCGACCCGGGGCTGATCCCCGAGTGGTGGGGCCCGCGGGACACGACGACGGTCGTCGACCAGATGGACGTCAGGCCGGGCGGGAGCTGGCGGTTCGTCGTCCACCACGCCGACGGCCGGGAGACCGCGTTCCGGGGGACCTACCGGGAGGTCACACCGCCCGAGCGGATCGTCCAGACGTTCGAGTGGGAGGGCATGCCCGGCCACGTGGCCGTCGAGACCGCGACCTTCGAGGACCTCGGCGACCGCACCCGGCTCACCACGACCTCCCTGTTCCACACCGTCGAGGAGCGCGACGGGATGCTCGCCTCGGGGATGGAGACCGGAGCCGGCGAGACCTACGCCCGCCTCGACGAGGTGCTCGCCCGGCTGGGGTCGGCCCGGCCCTGATCAGCCGGGCGCGGGCGGCTGTCCGGTGCGGAGCCGTCCGCCGATCAGGCTCCGTCCGGGCCGGGGGGAGCCGCGGTCGGCGCCGGGGCCAGACGACCGAGGAAGCCGAGCGTCCGCGCCCAGGCGTCGCGGGCGGCTCCCGGCCGGTAGGAGCCGCGCGTGTCGTTGAAGAAGGCGTGCGGGGCCCCGGCGTAGACCACGGCCTCGAATTCCTTGCCCGCCTCGCGCATCGCCGCGGCGAAGCCCGGGAGGCCGGCGTTGACCCGGTGGTCCTCGGCGCCGTAGAAGCCGAGGACCGGGCATGTGATCCCCCCGACCAGCTCCGGGGCCGGGGCCGCCCCGTAGAAGACGATCGCGGCTCCGAGCTCCGGCTCGGCGCACGCCAGGCGGGCCGACAGGCCCCCGCCCAGGCAGAAGCCGATCGACCCGACCCGCCCGTCGCACCCGGGATCCCCGGCGAGGACGGCGAGACCGGCGCGGAGGTCGGCCACGTACCGGTCCATCGGCCGCTCGGGGGACAGCAGCGCTCCGAGCGACGCCCCGATCTCCTCGGCCTCGGCCGGCGGCAGCTCGCCGAGCGCCTCGGCCCGCCGGGCCGGATCCATCCACCCGGCCGGGGGCAGCGTCTCGAGGAACGTCTTGGCCCGGTCGATCCGCTCGGGCGCGAGCTCGGCCGGGCGACCGCCCCGGGAGTAGAGGTCGGGGGCGAGCGCCACGTAGCCCGAGGCCCCGATCCGGTCGGCGACGTCCCGGATGTGCGCGTCGACCCCCCAGACCTCCTGGATCACGATCACCCCCGGGAGCTCCTCCCGGGCGCCGGCCGGTCGGGTGACGTAGGCGCTGACCGCCTCCCCGCCCGACCCATATTCGATCCATTCGGCGCTCAGCTTCATCCCGCCGTGGAGCCTACTCCGAAGCTGACCTTTACGTAAGGATAGGATTGGGTACGAGCCTTTCCACGACGACCACGGACTCCTCCCCACGATGACCACGAGCGCCTCCCCGACCCGGACCCCGAGCCCGGTCCCGGCCGACCCCGACCCCGACCCCGGCCGCTACCGGGGCCGCGCCCTGACGACCGTCTTCGCGGCCCTCATGCTCGGGATGTTCCTGGCCGCCCTCGACCAGACGATCGTCTCGACCGCGCTCCCGACGATCGTCGGCGATCTCGGCGGCCTCAACCACCTCTCGTGGGTGGTCACCGCCTACCTCCTCGCCTCGACCGCGTCCACCCCCCTCTACGGGAAGCTCGGCGACATGTACGGGCGCAAGCCCCTCTTTCTCGCGGCGATCGTCATCTTCCTCGCCGGATCGGTGCTCGCCGGGGCCAGTCAATCCCTCAACGAGCTGATCGGGTTCCGGGCGATCCAGGGGATCGGGGCCGGCGGCCTGATGGTCGGGGCCCAGGCGATCATCGGCGACATCGTCCCGCCCCGGGAGCGCGGCCGGTACATGGGCGTGATCGGCTCGGTCTTCGGGGTGGCCTCGGTCGCCGGACCCCTCCTCGGCGGGTTCTTCGTCGACAGCCTCTCCTGGCGCTGGGTCTTCTACGTCAACGTCCCGATCGGGGCCCTGGCCATCGCCGTCGTGGTCCTCCGCCTCCACCTCCCGCCCGGGGGCATCCGCCATCGGGTCGACTACCTCGGGGCCCTGCTCCTCACGGGCGGGGTCAGCGCCCTCATCCTCCTGACCACCTGGGGCGGGGTCGAGTACCCGTGGGGCTCGTCGACGATCGTCGGCCTCGGCATCGCCGGGCTGGTCGTACTCGGAGCCTTCGTCTGGCGCGAGCGCCATGCCGCCGAGCCCGTGCTCCCGCTGCGCCTGTTCCGGTCGAGCGTGTTCAGCGTGGCCAGCATCCTCGGCTTCCTGATCGGCCTGGCCATGTTCGGGGCGATCATCTTCCTCCCGCTCTACCTCCAGACCGTCTACGGGGCCAGCCCGACGAGCTCCGGGCTGCGGATGCTCCCGCTGATCGTCGGCCTCCTGGCCGCCTCGATCATCTCCGGGCGAATCATCAGCCGGATCGGGCGCTACCGGCCGTTCCCGATCGCCGGGACCGCGATCCTCACGGTCGGGATGCTGCTCCTCGCTCAGCTCGCCCCGGACACCCCGAGCTGGGTGGCCTCGGCCTACATGCTCGTCGTCGGCGTCGGCCTCGGCCTCGTCATGCAGGTGCTCGTGCTCGTCGTCCAGAACGACGCCCCGAGCGGTGACATCGGGACGGCGACGTCGACCGCGACCTTCTTTCGGTCGGTCGGCGGGGCGTTCGGAGTGGCCGTCTTCGGCGCCATCTTCGCCTCCCGCCTGGCCGATCAGCTCGTCAGGCTCCCGGCTGCCGTGACCGCCCGTCTGGGCAGCGGGGTCCACCTCAACCCCGAGCAGGCCAGCCACCTCCCGCCCGCGATCCACGAGCAGTTCCTCCAGGCCTTCGCCCACGCCCTCCACGGGGTCTTCCTCTGGGGCGCGGCCCTGAGCGCCCTCTCCTTCGGCCTGTCCTGGCTGCTCCGGGAGGTGCCGCTGCGGACGACCCTCCACCGGACGGCCGAGGTCACCGCCGACGGGGCCGCCGCCGGGGCGGTGGGCACGACGGCCCTGACCGAGGCGTAGCCTGGTCGCGACGTGTCGGTCGATACCCCCGAGCAGCTCGACGGCCTCCGCGCCGCCGGTGCGGTCGTCGCCGCGACCATCGACGCCCTGCGCCGAGCGGTCGCCCCGGGCGTCAGCACGGTCGAGCTCGACCGGCTCGCCGCCGAGCTCCTCGCCGCCGGGGGCGCCCGCTCGGGACCGATCATCACCTACGGCTTCCCCGGGTCGATCTGCCTGTGCGTGGACGACGAGGTCGTCCACGGCATCCCCGGCCCGCGTCGCCTCGAGGACGGCCAGCTCCTGACCATCGACGTGGCCGCCGAGCTCGACGGGTATCACGCCGACGCCGCCGTCACCGTCGCCGTCGGGACCCCGGACGCCACGGCCCGGCGCCTGATCTCCGGGGCGCGGGCGGCGCTGGCCGCCGGGATCGAGGCCGCCCGGCCGGGGGCGACGCTGCGCGAGGTGGGCGGGGCGATCGAGCGGATCACCGAGGCGCGGGGGCTGCGCGTCGTGCGCGAGCTGACCGGACACGGCATCGGGCGCGGCCTCCACGAGCCCCCGAGCGTCCCCCACTGGCCGGCCCCCTGGGCGTCGACGCGGCTGACCCCGGGCCTCGTCTTCACGATCGAGCCGATGGTGGTCGCCGGGAAGCCCTGGGTCTACCTCGACGACGACGGCTGGACCGTCCGCACCCGGGACCGGGGTCGCTGCGCCCACGAGGAGCACACGATCATGGTGGCCGAGGGCGGACCCGTCCTGATCACCGCTCCCGCCTGAGCGTCGCGAGATCGCTCAGGCCGGGCACGGCCCGAGCGAGCGGAGTCGAGCCCGGTAGACCTGCATGTCGGCGCGGTTCCAGTCGTCGTGGGTCTGCCGGCGCAGGGCGGCCACGTCCTCGTGGTGGAAGGGGCTCGACAGGCTCTCGTTGTGGCCGATCACGTTGGCCACGACGATCCCGAAGCGACACCGCAGCCACTGGGTCAGGGCGAGGCTCGCCCGGAGCTCCCGGGGCCGGCCGAGGATCTCGGCGTCGCTGTAGCCGACGAGCTCGATTCCGATCGCCGTCCAGTTGAGGCCCACCGTGTGCCGACACATGATCGACGTCGAGACCAGCTGATGGATGGTCCCCGCCCGATCGATCACGAAATGCGCGCACGTTCCCGGCAACTCATGGAGCTCGGTGTCCGGGACGTCGGGGGCGAACGTGTTGAACGTCGAGCTGAAGTCCGGGGTCTGGGTGAAGTGCTCGACGATCACCTGCGGGTGGACGAGGCGATAGGTGTCGAGGTGGTAGTGGCGCTTGGCGTAGGCCAGCATCTCGGCCTTCCGGCGCGAGCCGAACGGAATCGGATCGGACACGATCGCCGGCCTCGGCACGCCGGCCCGAGCGGCACGGACGGTCCGGACGGCCGGGGCCGGGCCGTCCGGAGCGGACCGGACGGGCGGGCCCGGGGCGACCGGAGCGGTCCGGACGGGCGGGGCCGGGGCGACCGGAGCGGACCGGACGGGCGGGGCGGGGGCGATCGCCGAGGCGCTCCCGCCGCACCCACCCGACCCGGCGGCGCACGCCCCGATCGCGGCGCCGAGGGCGACCAGGCGGGCCGGGCGGTGGAATTTGGCGGTGCCGAACCTCAATTCGGCAGGAACGATAGTCTGGATTTGACCATCCCGAGAGTTGCCACGGGCCATGTCGGGCTTGTAAGATCGGGGTCGGACGAGCGACGACGGACGTGCGTCGGCTCGGACGTCTTGGAACGCAGGGTGAGGACACAAGACGCCGGGATGCCCCTTCCGCCCTCCTTTGACATCGCCACGGTCGAGACCGACGACACCCTGCGGATCGTCGTCCAGGGCGAGCTCGACCTCGCCACGGCACCCAGGCTCGAGGCCGCCCTCGCCGCGGCCGAGTCCCACCCGGCCCGGGCGATCGTGGTCGACCTCGCCAAGGTCCCGTTCATCGACTCCTCGGGCCTGCGAGCCCTGCTCGTCGCGGCGGCCCGGTCCCGGGCCGACGGCTGCCGCCTGTCGATCGCCGGGCCGGCCCCCCAGGCCCGCCAGCTCTTCGACCTGTCCGGGGCGAGCGACCGGCTACCGCTCGTCGACTGACCCGGCCGGGCCCGTCCTCAGAACGACCATTCGCCCGAGAGCTGGCGGCGGAGCTTCTCGAGCTCGCGCACCCGGGCGACCGGCTCGGCGTGGGGCCCGCCGTCCTCGAGCAGGGCGACCAGCTGCTGGTCGATCGCGAGCATCTGCCGGGCGAGCTCCCGGGCGATGGCCATCAGGAACCGGGCGGCCCAGGGCTCGCCGGCGCCGAGGGCGTCCTCGAACACCCCCCGGTTGACCTCCCACAGCTCGGCCTCGGTCCGGCCGACCACGCTCCGGGTGCGGACCTCGTCGACCAGGAGGGCGAACTCCCCGATGAAGGTGCCCGACGCGAGCGTCGCCAGGTGGTGCTCGGCGTCGGCCCCGCCGACCCGGACCTCGACCTCCCCGCTGGCCAGGACGTAGACCGAGTCCCCGGGGTCGCCCTGGCGGAAGAGGACCTCGCCGGGGGCGAGCCGGCGGGGGACGAGGCGGCTGGCGGCGGCCGCGGCCTCCGACCCGGTCAGCTCGGACAGGCAGGTGATCGAGCGCAGGGCAGCGGCGTCGGGTCGGTCGGTCATTCCCTCAGATCCCCCGCAGGACGGTCGCCCGGGCCACGCGGCCGAGGGCGACGATGTAGGCCGCCGTACGCCAGCTGACGCCGCGGCTCTTGACCAGGTCGCGAACCGTCTGGTAGCCCGCGGTCATCACGCCGGCCAGGCGGTCGTTGACCTCGGCCTCGGTCCACCGGAACGACTGGACGTTCTGCGCCCACTCGAAGTAGCTGACCGTAACCCCCCCGGCGTTGGCCAGGATGTCCGGGATGACGGGGATCCCCCGGTCGGTGAGGATCTGCTCGGCCTCGGGAACCGTCGGGGCGTTGGCCCCCTCGACGATCACCCCGGCCCGGAGCTCCCGGGCGATGTCGGCGGTCAGGGCCCCCCCGAGGGCGGCCGGGACCAGGACGTCGGCCTCCGCGGTCAGGACGTCGTCGTGGCTGACCTGGGCGGCCCCGTCGGCCTCGTACTCGGTCAGCGGCCGCCGGGTCCGGGCGAACTGGTCGAAGAGGGTCGGGACGTCGAGGCCGTCCGGCGCGGAGACCCCACCCCCCGCGTCGCTCACCGCGACGATCTTGGCCCCGAGCTCGTGGGCCAGGAGGGCGGCGTAGGAGCCGACGTTCCCGAAGCCCTGGACCGCCATCGTCGACCCGGCGATCGACTGGCCGGCGTCGGCCAGGTAGGCCGCGGCGACGCTGACCACCCCGCGCCCGGTCGCCGCCTCCCGGCCCTCGCTGCCCAGGAGCTCGAGCGGCTTGCCCGTGACCACGGCCGGGGAGTACCCGTGGGCCCGGGAGTACTCGTCCATGAACCAGGCCATGACCTGGGCGTTGGTGTTGACGTCGGGGGCGGGGATGTCGCGCTGGGGGCCGATGTCGGCCCCGATCCGCTGGACGAGCTTCCGGGTGAGCCGCTCGAGCTCGCCCTGGGAGAGCCCCTTCGGGTCGCACGCGATCCCGCCCTTGGCGCCCCCGAACGGGACGTTGACGAGTGCCGTCTTCCACGTCATCAGGGAGGCCAGGGCCCGGACGTCGTCGGCGTCGACGGTCGGGTGGAAGCGCAGGCCGCCCTTCATCGGGCCCCGGGCCGAGTTGTGCTGGATCCGGTAGCCGGTGTAGACGGCGAGCTCCCCGTTGTCGAGCTCGATCGGCAGCGTGACCACGTGCTCGGCCTCGGCCGAGAGCAGCAGGCGCTCGACGTGGGACCCGAGATCCATGATCCGGGAGGCCTCCCGGATGAAGCCGTTGGTCGCCTCAAGAGCCGACGTCATCGAGACCGGACCCGGGTCATGGGGCGGAGCATCGCAGAACCCCGGGCCCCGTGCCCGCCGTCGACCCGGGGGAGCCGGGGGTGGGCTGGCCCGGCGGGCCAGGCGGTGTCGCGAGCCCCCCACGGGAGGGTCGGCCCGCCCTCGTAGCGGGCCCCGTCACCGCGGACAATGCTCGGACGCCGGACCGTAGGCGCCGCCAGGCCCGGGTCAGGCGGCGCGAGGCTCGAGGATCACCAGGGGGATCTCCCGAGCCGTGCGCTTCTGGTAGTCGGCGTAGCCGGGGTAGGTCGCCAGGGCCCGCGGCCAGAGGCGCTCCCGCTCGGCGGGCGTCGCCACCCGCGCGCGGACCGGCCGGCGGTCGCGTCCGACCTGGACGGTGGTGTCCGGGTGGGCGAGGAGGTTGTGGAACCAGGCCGGGTGGCGGGGATGCCCGCCCTTCGAGGCCACGATCACCAGATCGGGGTCGTCGTCGACGTAGACGAGGGGGATCGTCCGGGCCTTGCCCGTCTTCGCGCCCTCGTGGTCGAGCAGGAGCATCGGCGGCCCGACCGGGAACCGGTGGCCGATGAGGCCGCCGGTCGCCCGGTAGACGGCGACGTGGCCGGCGACCGCCCGGTTGAGGAGGGGCCAGATCCGGTCGGCGATGGCGAGGTGATCCATGCGGACATGGTGGCGGGTCCGGCCCCGGAAGGGCGGCCGGGCGGGGGTGTAGGCTCCGGAGCCCATGCCGGTCGAGCCCCAGCCCCCGTCCCCCGAGACGCCGCTCGGCGGGGGATGCCTCTGCGGGGGCGTCCGATTCGAGGTCACCGAGCCCTTCCTGACGGCCGGCTACTGCCACTGCACCCACTGCCAGCGGCGGACCGGAACCGCGTCGTCGATCAGCGCCCGGGTGGCCCGGACCGGGTTTCGACTCGTGTCCGGGGCCGAGCTGATCGAGACGTTCCAGCCGAACCCCGAGAGCAACCCGAAGCTGTTCTGCCGCCGGTGCGGCGGACACCTCTTCAGCGGGGACCCGGTCGCCGGCGAGTCGTTCGCCATCCGCCTCGGGGCGCTCGACCGGGATCCCGGGATCCGCCCGGAGCACCGCCAGTGGGTCGACTCGGCCGTGACCTGGGAGGCGATACCCGACGACGGGCTACCCCGGTTCGGAGGACCCCGGACCGGGCCGCGGACCCACGACC
>JAXDHK010000343.1:0-3240 GCA_034664545.1 Solirubrobacteraceae bacterium | reverse complement strand
CGGAGACCCCGACCGTCCCGGCGGTCACTCCGGGCGGGGCGTGGGTGATCCAGACGAGCAGGTAGTCGAACCCCTTGCCGGTCGCCTTCAGGGAGACCGTGGCCTGGGCCTTGATGTTCCGGCGGTTAGCGATGTGCAGCCAGGCCGGGTCGGTGATCGAGACCGGCTGGGGGCCGGTGGCCCCGTAGAACTCGACCGTCATCCCCGGGGTCGGGGTGGCGAGCGTGATCGCCCGGACCTTTTGGGCGGACTTGAGGTTGATGGCCAGTCCGACCAGGGTCTTCCCGGCCGTGGTCGGGTCGAGCTGGTAGGTCCAGGCCGTCGTCGGGTCGCCGTCGGTCGCCCGGGCCGGCGACCCGAACCCGGCGGGGTCGAGGCTGTAGGGGTTGTAGGTGCTGGCGGCGTCGGTGTCGAGGAGGATCTTCGCCGACTTGGCCGCCGGGGCGCTCGGGACCGGGGTCGCCGCCTTGGGCGTCGTGGGCGTGGTCTTGGGCTTGGTCACCGGGGCGGTCGGCGTCGCCTTGGCCGGCGGGATCACCGGGGCCGTCGCCGAAGGGGTCGGAGTCGGGGTGGCCGCGGGGATCTTCGGGGCGGTCGGGACCGCCGTCGCCGCAGCGTTCGGGACCGGGACCCCGGCGGGGGTGCCCGGGGTGACGGTGGTCGGGGCGACGTCGGGCGTCAGCGGGGCCTGGGCGGGAACGCTGGCCGTGGTCTGGGTCGCCTGCCTGGAGTCGGAGGAGAGCGCGGCGTAGGCGGCGGCGACGGCCCCGATGACGAGCAGGAGGGTGACCCCGACGACGCCGAGCGACGACCGGAGGCCCGGGCCGGAGCCGAAGCGGCCGGGGACGGCCGTCCCGCATTCGAGGCACCAGTCCTGGCCGACGTCGAGCGGCGTCGCGCAGTTCGCGCAGGTCGGGGCGAGTGCGGACGACGGCGCGGCGTACGGCGCCTTGAATCGGGCGAAGGGCACGCGCATCGGGCCAATTCTTGCACCTGTCCCGACCTGGCGCCTCAGGGCGCCCCCCGAACGGGGAGCCGGCGGCGGGCGACCGGGCTACCGGCGGGGGGGCGGCGGGCCCCCGGGGATGATCTCGCGTCCGGTCGGCTCGAACCGGTCGTCGAGCTCGAGCTGCCAGTAGTAGCGGGCGAAGGTCACCCCGGCCCGAAGCTCGCCGACGTGGGGGGCGACGTGCTCCCCCCGGGCGAGGCGGACCACGAGCTCGGGGTAGGTCCGGCCGGGGAGGGCCCCGTACATGTGGGAGGGGTAGCCGCCCCCGAAGCGGACGTTGACGTCGGTGACCCGGAGCCCGAGCTCCGGGTCCCGGAACGCCTGGACCATGCACGCCCCCCGCGCCCCGACGCCCTCGGCGACGGCCCGGCCGAGCTCGACGAGGTCGGGGTCGCCCTGCACCGTCCCCTTGACCGACTCCCCGCCCCGGGACTCGATCATCGACCGGGGGATCGCGTTCAGGCAGACCCCGTCGAGATCGCAGAGGCAGTCGATCGAGAACTCGGGGCCGGCCATCGTCCGCTGGACGATCATCGGCTCGTCGACGTATTCGACTAAGAACGCCGCCTCGGCCGGGTCCCGGGCGTGGTGGATCTCCCGGGAGTTCGACCCCCACCGGGGCTTGACGACGACCGGGTAGTGGTCGGGCTCCTCGGGGGGAAGCCAGGTCGGCGGGGAGGGGAGGCCGAGGCGCTCGAGCAGGCGGTGGGTCTCGTACTTGTCGAACGTGGCCCGGGCCATGGCCAGGTCGGGGACGAGCGCCGGGAGCTCGCCCCGCTCGCGGGCCCCGGCCAGGATCTCGATGTCGGGGTCGATCAGGGGGATGACGGCGCCGACATCGTGGAGCCGGCAGAGGCGGCGGAGCTCGGGGAGGTAGTCGGGGTGGTCGAGCGGGGGGACCCGGGCCCGGACCTGGGCGGCGTACTGGGCCGGGGCGATCGGGCTGGTCTCGGTGGCGACGACCGTGGCGTGGGCGGCGAACGAGGCGACGATGTCGTAGCGGCGCCCGACCCCGGTGATCATCACCGCGGTCACGAGCGCCACCCCCCGGTCTCGCCCTTGTAGAGGCCCTCGCCGGCGATGAGGACCCGGAACGACCGGCGGACGATCTCGAGGTCGAGGGCGAGCGACCGGTGCTCGATGTAGTGGAGGTCGAGCTCGATCCGCTCGGGCCAGGGGATCGAGGCCCGGCCGTTGACCTGGGCCCAGCCGGTGATCCCCGGGCGGATGGCGAGCCGGCCGCGCTGGCGGGCGTCGTAGGCGTCGACCTGGTGGGGGAGGGTCGGCCGGGGGCCGATCAGGGACATGTCCCCGCGGAGGACGTTCAGGAGGTTGGGCAGCTCGTCGAGGCTGGTCCGCCGGAGGAGCCGGCCGACCCGGGTGATCCGGGCGTCCCCGGTGTTGACGGCGAGGCCGGCGCCGAGCCACTCGGCCCCGTCGACCATGGTCCGGAGCTTGAGCACGTCGAACGGGCGGCCATCCCGGCCGATCCGCCGCTGGCGGTAGATCACCGGACAGGGCGACTCGAGCCGGATGGCGAGGGCGGCGAGGGCGAGCAGGGGGGCGGCGGCGAGCAGGCCGGCCCCGCTGACGAGGATGTCGATCGCCCGGCGCGTCACGGCCCGGTCATCGGTGGGGATGTTTCGGAGCAGTCATCGCGTTCCCTCGGCCGCCTCCCAGGAGGGACCGGTGCCGTGGCGCAGCCAGTCCCAGAGCCCGAGGCCGAGCGCGGCGGTGGTGGCCACGTAGTAGCGGGCGACGAGGAGGGGCCGGGCGGGGACGGGGCCGGCGAGGGCGGCCCCGGCGAGGAGGAGGGCCTGGCCGGCGAGGCAGACGACGTAGACGGGTCCCCGGCGGACGAGGACGAGGTTGGCGGCCAGGGCGGCGAGATGGAGGCCGGGCGAGGCGTAGCGGAGGATGCGGTGGCTGAAGATCATGAGGGCGTAGCCGGGACGGTATCCCCGGGGGGAGAGCATCCCCCCGCGGATGACGATCGGCCAGGCGTGGCTCATCATCCGCCGCTTGCGGGAGAACTCCCCGTCGATCGTCGGGACCATCTTCTCGCGGGCCCGGGCCCCCGGGACGTAGACGGCCCGCCAGCCGCGCTTGACCATGTTGAAGGGGAAGCTCAGGTCGTGGCCCATGATCGGGTCGACGTGGATGTAGGACTCCCGGCGGGTGGCGTAGATCGCCCCGTTCCCGGCGGTGACCGAGGCGAGCCGGGACTCGAG
>JAXDHK010000342.1:0-3092 GCA_034664545.1 Solirubrobacteraceae bacterium | reverse complement strand
CCCCGTGGGTGGCCAGGAGGCCGGAGAACCCGAACCCGGCCTGGTCGAGCAGGGCCGGGAGCGCGGCGAGCTCGTCGGGGTAGACCGGCGAGTCGATCACGAACGCCTCGTCCCCCGACCGGACGATGGTGCACGTCGTCTGCCAGACCCGGCTGGTCACGACGATCACGTCGGGGTGGAGCGCAACCGCCCGCACGTCAGTCCCCGGCCCCCCGCCGGCCCGGGCCGCCGGGAGGACCGGCCCTCACGCTATGCCGAGGAGCTTGGCCGCCTCCCGGAGGGTCGGAACCTCGGCGGTCGGCTTCTTCTGGCCCGGCTCGAGCGTCTCCTTCTTGCGGTTGACCCAGATCACCGGGACCTTGGCCTTGATGCACGGCTCGACGTCGTGGTAGTAGCTCGAGGCCACGTGGACCCAGCCCTTCTTCCCCCCGACCCGCCGGGCGCACTCGGTGAAGTGGGCCGGCTCGGGCTTGTAGGCCCGGACCTGCTGGGCGGTCACGACGAGGTCGAAGTCCGACTGGATGTGCCGGCGGGTCTGGCCGAGGAGCTTGTCGTCGATGTTGGCGATCAGGCCGAGGCTGTACTTCTTGCCGAGCTTGTCGAGCTGGACCCGGGTCTCCTTGAACGGGGCCCACCGCTGGACCGAGTCCGGGAGGAAGCCCGACCGGGACGGCTCGAGCGGCCAGCCCAGGCGCTTGGAGATCTCGACCGCCGTCCGCCGGAGGACCTCGGCGTAGAGCTCGTAGGAGCCCGACTGGATCTCCCGCTCGATCTCGTGGAACATCGGGATCAGCTCGTCGCGCGTGATCGTGAAGCCGTCGCGCTGGGCCTCGGCCGCGAACGCGTCCCAGATGCCCGTCTCCCAGTCGATCAGGGTTCCGTAGACATCGAAGGTGATGAAGGTCGGCTTGGCAGGCAGGGGCATATGGCGGGAGTCAGTCCTTTATCGGCGTTGCGCGGGGCATGGATTATGAACCTCCTTTAGAGTCAACGCCCGGCCGATGGATCTTCTCGAGTACCAGGGCAAGGAGCTCCTTGCCCGCCACGGGATCCCGGCCCAGCCCGGCCGGGCGGCCCGGACGGTCGACGAGGCCGCGGCCGCCGCCGTCGAGTTCGGCTTTCCCAGCGTGATCAAGGCCCAGGTCCTGGTCGGCGGCCGGGGCAAGGCCGGGGGGATCAAGGTGGCGGCCGACGAGGCCGCCGCCCGGGAGCAGGCGACGGCGATCCTCGGGATGGACATCCGGGGGCTCACCGTCCACGAGGTCTGGGTCGGCCGGGCGATGGACATCGCCGAGGAGTACTACGCCTCGGTCGTCTTCGACCGGAGCGCCAAGGCCCCGCTCGTCATGCTCTCGACCCGGGGAGGCGTCGACATCGAGACGGTCGCCAAGGAGACGCCCGAGGCGCTGGCCACCATCCACGTCGACCCCCTCCTCGGGTTCCAGGCCTTCCACGGCCGCCAGCTCGCCTACGCCGCCGGGGTCGCCCCCGACCTGGCCCGGCCGGTCGCCGACTTCCTCGCCCGGCTGTATGAGACCTTCGTCGCCGAGGAGGCGATGCTCGTCGAGGTCAACCCCCTGATCGTCACCTCCGACCGGGAGCTCCACGCCCTCGACGCCAAGGTCACCCTCGACGAGAACGCCCTCTTCCGCCACCCGGAGAACGCCGGGCTCCGGGACGTGGCCAACGAGGACCCCCAGGAGCGGATGGCCCGGGAGCGGGGCCTGACTTACGTCAAGCTCGACGGGGACATCGGGATCCTCGGGAACGGGGCCGGACTCGTCATGTCGACGCTCGACGTCGTCGTCCTCAACGGCGGGTCCCCGGCCAACTTCCTCGACGCCGGGGGCGGGTCCAAGGCCGAGGCGATCGCCGGGGCGGTCGAGGTGATCCTCTCGAACCCCCGGGTCCGGGCCGTCCTCTTCAACATCTTCGGGGGGATCACCCGGTGCGACGAGGTCGCCCGGGGCCTGATCGAGGCCTTCGCCCAGATCCGCCCGACCGTCCCCTTCGTCGTCCGCCTCGACGGGACCAACGGCGCGGAGGGCCGGGCCCTGCTCGGGGACGCGGCGCTCCCGAACGTCCACACCGCGGCCTCGATGGACGCGGCCGCCGAGCTCGTCGTCCGCCTCGCCCGGGAGCACCCCGCCGAGGCCGGGGCCTCATGAGCGTCATCGTCGACGCCGAGACCCGGCTCTGCGTGGCCGGGATCACCGGGGGCGAGGGGAGCTTCCATACCCTCAACAACCGCCGGTACGGAACCACCGTGGTGGCCGGGGTCACCCCGGGGAAGGGGGGCCAGGATCTCGAGGGCATCCCCGTCTTCGACACCTTCGTCCAGGCGCTCGCCGAGACGGGCGCCAACACGGCGATGATCTTCGTCCCCGCCCGGTTCGCGGCCGACTCGATCCTCGAGGCGGCCGATGCCGGGATGGCGACGATCATCGCCATCACCGAGGGGATCCCCGCCCACGACGAGCTCCGGGTCCACACCCAGCTCCGCCGGACCCCGGGGATCCGCCTGATCGGACCGAACTGCCCGGGCGTCCTCTCCCCGGGGAAGGCCAACGTCGGGATCATCCCGGCGTCCTTCTTCCGGCCGGGGAACGTCGGCGTCGTCTCCCGGTCGGGCACCCTGACCTACCAGGTCGGACACGAGCTGGCCGAGCGCGGCCTCGGGAACTCGACCATCGTCGGGATCGGCGGGGACCCGGTCCCGGGCTCGAGCTTCGTCGACATCCTCGAGCTCTTCGAGGCCGACCCGGAGACCGAGCTGATCGTGATGTCCGGGGAGATCGGCGGGGACGCCGAGGAGCAGGCCGCCGAATACATCGCCGCCCACGTCCGAAAGCCCGTGGTCGCCTACATCGCGGGCTTCGCCGCCCCCCCGGGCAAGACGATGGGCCACGCCGGGGCGATCGTCTCGGGCTCCCACGGGACGGCGGCGGCCAAGGCCGCGGCGCTCGAGGCCGTCGGGGTCCGGGTCGGGCGGACTCCGACCGAGGTGGCCGACCTAGCCCAGGAGATTCTGGCCGGCACTCAGCCGTCAGCGTGACCGTCTCCGTTTGATCGGCTGGGCTATTGCCGAGCTT
>JAXDHK010000341.1:0-3283 GCA_034664545.1 Solirubrobacteraceae bacterium | reverse complement strand
CGCCAGGTGCGGGCGCCCGGCCGGGGCCCGGAGGCCCGGGTCCAGGCCGTCGAGGAGCCCGGCCGCGTCGACCGGCTCGCCGGCCGGGAGGAGCCGGCGGAACCTCACCATCGGGCGGCGGGCGCCGAGGCGCCCCTCGGTCGGGCTACTCCGAGGAGGCCGGGTCGAGCTTGAGCGCCGCCGAGTTGATGCAGTAACGCAGGCCGGTCGGGTTGGGGCCGTCGTCGAACACGTGCCCGAGGTGGCCGTCGCACGTCGCGCAGAGGACCTCGGTCCGGCGCATCAGGAACGACCGGTCGGACTCGGTCTTCACGTTCTCGCCGTCGGCCGGCTCGTAGAAGCTCGGCCATCCGGTCCCGGAGTCGAACTTGGCATCCGAGCGGAAGAGCTCGGTCCCGCAGCCGGCGCACCGGTACACGCCCGCGTCCTTGGCGTCGTTGTACTCGCCGGTGAACGGACGCTCGGTGCCCTTCTTGCGCAGGACCTTGAACTGCTCGGGCGAGAGCTCGCTCCGCCATTCCTCGTCTGATTTGCTCACCTTGTTGGACATGGACAGAGCCTAGCGCGGGACCGCCCGGCCGCGCCCGGGGTTTCCCCGCGTGTAAGCATTGCCGGGTGGCCGACCCGGTATTCGAGCGCGTCGGGGACCGGTTCCAGCCGACGCTCCACGCCCGGGGGCCGTGGGACGAGGGCGCGCTCCACGGCGGGGCGCCGGCCGCGCTCCTCGCCCGGGCGGTCGAGCGCTTCGAGCCGTCGGCCGACCTCGTCCCCGTCCGCCTGTCCTACGAGTTCCTGCGTCCGGTCCCGGTCGCCCCGCTCGAGCTCGAGGTCACCATGCTCCGGCCGGGCCGCCGGGTCCAGCTCGTCGGGGCCAGCCTGAGCGCCGGGGGTCGGGAGGTCTGCCGCCTGACCGCGCTGCGGGTCGCCCGGGTACCCGACGCGCCCGCCCTGGCCGCCGGTCCCGGCCGCCTGGATCTGCCCCTCCCCGAAGCCCTCCCGACCACCCCGTTCTTCCTCGGCGGCGCGAGCCCGAGCTTCGCCGCCACGGCGGTCGAGATGCGCTTCGCCCGGGGGGCCGGGGCGGCCGGGCCGGCCGCCGTGTGGCTGCGCCTGCGCCGGCCGATCCTCGACGCCGAGCCGCCGACCCCGCTGATGCGCCTGGCCGCGGTCGCCGACTTCGGCAACGGGGTCAGCGCCGTGCTCGACTTCGCCCGGACGACGTTCGTCAACCCGGATCTCGTCGTCCACCTCCGGCGCCCCCCGGACGGGAATTGGGTCCTGCTCGACGCCCGGACCGAGATCGAGCCGGGGGGTGGGGCGCTGGCCCTGAGCGGCCTCCACGACGAGCGCGGACCCCTCGGAGTGGCCGCCCAGGCGCTCCTCATCCGGCCCCGGTAGGGCGCCCCCGACGCGCCTGGCCCGGCGGTCCCCGGAAGAACTGCTACCGTCGTGCGCGAAATCTGCCGGACAGCCGGCGAAATGCAGTGCGAGCGCTCGCAGGTCGAAGCTTTTCGGAAGCATCCTCCGGGTCGCTAGCAAGGACAAGAGACAGTGGAGGGGACGTATGCCTACGGGCACCGTGAAGTGGTTCAGCGACGACAAGGGGTTCGGGTTCATCACGCCGGACGATGGCGAGAAGGATCTGTTCGTCCATCACACCGGGATCGTCGGCGAGGGTTATCGCTCGCTGCAGGAAGGCGCCAAGGTCACCTATGACGCCGAGGCCGGGGACAAGGGGCCCAAGGCCGTCAACGTCGTCGCCCATTAGGGCCGGCGACCAAGAGGATGCGACCGGGGCCCGCGGATTCGCGGGCTCCGTTCCCTTAAAGCCGGCCTTCCGGCGTTAAGCAGCGATTTTCTCCGGGGGAGCGCCCGTCCCCGGCGGGTATCCTCGGCTGCGAGTCGGGCCCAGACCCGCCGGGGGCCGGCGGTCCGGCGGACCCCTTCCTTCTGACATGTCAAGCGAGCGGATAACAGCGGGCTCCCCCGGGCCCATCCTCGGAACCGGAGCCCCGGCGGCTCCCGGCCGCCGGGCCGAGCCGGTCCCGGCCGTCGGCCCCGAGGCCCGGCCGGCGGGCCGGAGAGCCGCTCTGGCGACCGGGATGGCGTCGGTCGCCCTCGGCCTGATGGTGCTGATCAGCCTCGCCTACGTCTCGGTCGCCGCCTCGCGCGATTCGATCCTCTCCCCGCCCAGCCACGCCGCCTTCCCCGACTGGATGGCGGGTCCGCTCGGGCCGCTGGCGAGTTGGTTCAAGCCGAGCGACGAGGGACGCCGGATCCTCCTGACGGCGGTCGTGGTCGGGATGTACCTCTGCTACCTGGCGGTCATCGGCTGCGGCTCGCGCCTGCGCCCGGGGGTGGCGATCGCCGCGATCGTGGCCATCGACGTGATCTTCTTCCTCTCGCCGCCGCTCTCCCTGACCGACGTCTTCAACTACATCAACTACGGCCGGATGGAGGTGCTCCACGGGCTCAACCCGTACGCCACGATCCCGGCCCTCGGCCCCCACTCCGACCCGAGCTTCCCGCTCAGCAACTGGCACGCCCTGCTGAGCCCGTACGGGCCGCTCTTCACGCTCTACACCTTCGCCCTGGTCCCGCTCGGGGTGGCCGCGTCCTTCTGGGTGCTGAAGGGGTCGCTCCTGCTCGCGAGCCTCGCCTGCCTCTGGCTGGTCTGGCGCTGCGCCGAGCTGCTGGGGCGCGACCCGCTCAGGGCGACCCTCTTCGTCGGGCTCAACCCGCTCGTCCTGGTCTGGGGCCTCGGCGGGGACCACAACGACTTCTTCACGATGCTCTTCGTCCTCCTGGCCGCCTACCTCCTGCTCGAGGCCCGGGCCCGGGCGACGGCGGCCGGACCCGACCCCGGGGCTCCGCCGGCGTGGGGCTGGGGGCGCCTGGTCGGGGCGCTCGACGGCGCCCGGCGGCCGCTCGGCCCCGGGGAGCCCGGGCCGGGGCGCGAGGTCGGAGCCGGCTTCCTCCTGATGGCGGCGGTCGCCGTCAAGGCCTCGGCCGGCCTCCTGCTCCCGGTCGTCCTCTGCGGGGCGCGGCGGCGGCTGCGGGTGCTCGGCGGGATGGTCGTGGGCCTCGTCGTGCTCGGCGGGGCCTCGGTCTACGCCTTCGGGGCGCACCTGCCGAACCTCGCCCAGCAGAGCACGCTGGTGACGCTGGTCGGGCTCCCGAACGTGATCGGCTACCTGCTGGGCTACGGGGGCGAGACCGACACGATGAAGCTCGTCCTCGCCGGGATCCTCCTGGCCGCCGTCGCCGGGGTCAGCATCTGGAC
>JAXDHK010000340.1:0-38371 GCA_034664545.1 Solirubrobacteraceae bacterium | reverse complement strand
GGTCGGCCAGCCGCAGGAGGTCGCGCAGGTCGCTCGCCGCGAGCCGGGCCTCGGCCACCGGCTGGACCCGGTCGGGGACGAAGCTCGCCGGGGTGGTGCTCACGAGACCACCACCACGGTCAACGTCCCGGCGACGACGAGCGCCGCCGGCCCGATCGCGAGGTTCCCGCAGGTCGGCGGGTCGCCGGCGGCGGCCAGCGTGAGCGCCTCGACGTGGTCGACCCCGGCCGCGGCGTCGATGAGCTGCATGATCTCGCTGCGGTAGACGGGGCGCCCGAACGGCCACCCCCGTCCGGGGGCGCCGCCGCTCAGCGGGTGCAAGAAGCGGCCGAGGGCGTCGCGGACGTCCGCCGTCGCCGCGTCGGCGTCGGCGCCCGGGACCAGCGCGATCGTCGCGGTCACGTCGACGACGACGTAGGTCGGGCCGGTCACGAAGACGCGGGCTCCGACGAGCCGGCGCGGGTCGAGCGTCCGCCGGACGGCGTCGAGCAGCCCGGGCGTCGGCTCCGGGCGCGCGGCCGGGAGCGAGGGCACGACGACGACGGTCACGCAGCCGGCGGCCCGAAGCTCGGGAGGCAGGTCGGGGTGCATGTCGACGAACGCCCGCGCCCGGTCGATCCGCCCGCCGGCGGTGGCGCGGGCGATGCGCTCGTGGTCGGCCAGGGTGACCGCCCGCTCGGGCACCGCGAGTCCCCGGGCGACGTCCGGGTCGAGGTCGTCGAGCGTGGTCGCCCGGGCCGCCTCGAGCGCCTCGACGAGGCGCTCGTGAGCCCAGACCCGTAGCTCGGCCCGGGCCGCCGCGGCGCTCACGTCCTCGGCATCGGCGGCCCCCCGCACCGGGGTGACGAGCGCGATGGCGAGGGTTGCGTCGACGGCGCCCGGGTCGGCACCCAGGAGCAGCCGGGTGCGGGGGTCACCGACCAGGTGGCCGGTCGCCGGCGGACGCAGCCCGCCGCCGGCCGCCGCGCTCGTCGCGCTCCAGGCGGCGAGGACGGCGGAGCCAGCCGGCGGCACCCGCCCTCGACGCCCGTCCCCGAAGCGGAGCCCGCCGGTCGTGGGGTCGAGGACGGCATCGCGGTCCCGCCGCCCCGACGCGTCGAGGCTCTCGCGCAGGCGTACGCCGTGGACGCCGTCGGTCTCGAGCAGCCAGACGCGGGCGTCGTCCTCGACGGGGGCTCCGGGGATCGTGAACTCCTGCTCGGGCGTCCCGTCGCCGCGGCCGACCCACGCGGCCGCCAGGGCGATCCGTCCCGGGGCGCCCGGCGCCGGCGGCGCGTAGTCGAGGACCGCCACCGCCGGGGCCTCCTCGGCGCCGGCGGCGAGCAGCCGGGTGACGTCCCCGGTCGCCGGGTCGACATCGAAGGCGAGCCCGACGCTCGTGTTCCCGGCGACCACCCCGGCGGGGGGGACCTCGGCCCCGGGGCTGATGTGGAGCGTCGAGAACGCCGGCGCGGCGAGGCGAACCTCGACGGCGTTGGCCGTCGCCGCGCGGAGGACCGGCGCCCGGTCGGGCCGGCCGTCGGCCAAGCGGCAGCGCACCCAGGCCAGCGGGGCCACCACGGTCCCGAGCCGGACCGGGGGAACCGCGGTCGCGGGTTCCAGCACGACGATCCCCGGGCGGCTGAGGGCCCGGGTGGGATCCTTGACGGCCGCGTCGGCGAGCGGCACCCAGGCGGCGCCGTCGAACGCCTCCCACACCGTCCGCGCTCCGTGGTGAACGGTCGGATCGAGCCCCAGGGCGACGATCCCGGCGTCCTCGTCGAACGCGTCGGGCCCCGCCAAGTCGAGGTGCAGGGCCAGTCCCCGCCCAGCGGGGAGCGGGCCGTCGAGGCCGATCACGAGGGCATCGCCCGGGCGCGGATCCTCACCGAGGGCCGCCGTGGCGCGGGTCGTGGCCAGCCGGGTGCTCCGGTCGAGGAGCGCGTCGGCGCTGAGCACCTGCACGGCGCGCACCGTCCCGTCGATCAGCGGCAAGCCGGCCTGCGTGGTCGCCCGGATGACCGTCGCGCCGTGCTGCAGGGTGAGTCCGACCCCGGCCGGGAGGCTCACCGGAGCTCCCGGCCGCGTGACGGCGGCGATGACCGCCCGGCCCGGCACCGGCCCGGCCAGCCGCTCCCCGGCGAGCCCCAAGAGCTTGCGACGGCTCCGATCGGGCACCCGGTTGGCCCGGTAGACATCGGTCTCGATCAGGTAGGCCAGCAGCTCCATGAGGACGATGCCGGGGTCCGAGAGGTTGTGGTCGGTCCACTCGGGCGCCTGCATCGGAATGCGGCTTCGGCCCTCGACGACGAGCTCCGCGAAGCGCCGGGTATCGAGGTCGGGGAGGGCGAGCGGCATCGGTCAGGCACCCGCTCCGGCCAGGGTGACCGAGAGGACTCCGGCGCAGACGAGCTGGCCCGGGCCGACGTCGACCCGCTCCCCCTGCTCGACCCCGTCCCGGGTGAGCGCCACGCCGGTCACGACGTCGACGCCGTCCAGCGCCTCGAGCGTCCGGGCCAGATCCGAGAGGAAGACCGAGCGGCCGAAGTCGAAGCCGGTTCCGGTCGGACCGCCGCGCAGTGGGTGGAGGAACCGCTCGAGCTCGGCGAGCACGGCCGCGCGGACCGGTCCGGGTTCGGCACGCACCGCGGCCCGAACGGTGACCTCGGCGCCCACGGCGACGTAGTCCGGGCCGACCACGGCGATTCCGGCGGCCGCCGTCGCCGGAGCCCGCGCCGCCAGCGCGTCCCGGACGCGCCGGCGCAGCTCGGCGTCGGGCTGGGGCCGCGGGTCTGGGGCGTCGGGGATCACGATCACCCGGGTGTGGCCGGGGAGGGGCCGGCCGTACTGGTCGCGGGCGCCGAGCACCCGCGTGCGAGCGACGGCTGGGCACGTCTCGTGGGCGACGTCCGCGGTGTCGGCGGTCGTGATCCCCATCCGCCGGTGGCGCAGGAGCGCAGGGCCCCGGGCCAGCGCGGCGGCGAGCGTCTCGGCGTCGGCCCCACCCGAGGCCGCCAGCGGGTTGCCGGCCCGGCTCGCCGGAACCGGGCTGATCAGGGCGCTGACCGCGCCGGCGCCGACGTTCGCGCTCGCCCCGCCCCCGGTCCGGTAGGCCGCCTGGATGTTGTCGCTCGCCGCGGGCGGGATCCGCCCGTGGACACCGTCTCCGAAGAGGATGCGCCCGGCGCTCCGGTCGACGGTGTAGTGGCGGTCCGCCGGTCCCGACAGCCCGAGGCTCGAGCGCATCGCCCAGCGCACCCAGACCTCGGAGACCGCGCCGCTGACCGGATCGACCACCCGACGGGCGGCGCCCGCCATCCCGTCCCCCGCGAGCTCACGCTCGAGGATCGGGAGGTCGACCGCCGCGCGCGCTCCCTCGAGCTCGCGCACCTCGATGACCTCGCCCTCGAGGATGGGCGGCCGCCGGACGAACACGACCTGCTGGGGGCTGCCGTCGCTCGAGCCCGGGACCTCGCCCGCGATCGACTCCGTCTGCGCGACGTCGGTCGCGTTCATCGCCAGCGCGGTGAGCTCCACGGCCGGGGCGGCGGCGGTCGCGTCGAAGCGCGCCCGCAGCCAGGTCCGGGGGGTCCCGAAGCGAGCCGGGGGGGCGTCGACGACCTCGCCCCCGACGTAGGCGCGCGAGACCGGGTCGCGCAGCGTCAGCGTCTGTCCGGCGGCTGCGGCCACCACCCCCGGCTCGCCGCCGGCCGGGTCGCGGACGAGGACGCGGTCGCCGGGGGCAAAGCGAGTCGCGGCGTCGCGCTCGGCGAGCGTCAACGCGCGGCCGACGGCACCGAGCAGTGCCGCGCCCGGCGGCGAGGCGTCGCCCGGCCAGATCAGGCCGACGACGCCGTGGGCCGTCAGCCCGCGGGTACCGTCGTCGGTCGAGAGCGTCCGCCAGTCGACCCCGTCGTAGCCCTCCCAGTCGAGCGCCAGGGGCCGGGCGTCGGGATCGGGCTCCCGCAGCTCGACGTAGAGCCCGAGGCGATCGGCCGGGAGGGGCCCGTCGAAGCCGAGGTAGAGCATCGGCACCCGCTCGGGCATAGACCGGAACGGGATGAAGCCGGGGCCCGGCTGGGCAAGTCCCGGTGTGACGTCCTCCCACGCGAAGTCGTTGAGGGTCAACGCCGTGGCCGGCGGCGCCCCGGGGGACTCGTAGTGGAAGAACAGCTCGAGGCCGTCGAGCACGGGCGGCCGCGGCTCGACCACCGGGAGGAAGTTGAGGACGTTGGTCTTGGGGTCCGTCCAGGCCACGAGCCGCAGGTAGGTGTAGCTGCCGGCGGCCAGGCGGGCGCGCAACCACCGGCGCGTGTCGTTGACGACCTCGTTCGGCTCCCACCCCTCGGGGACGTCGAACCGGATCACCCCGCTCGCGCGGAAGCTCGCGACCGCCCCCGCCGGATCGCCGGTGATCGCCAGCTCGGTCCAGCGGCTGCCGTTCCAGTACTCCCACACGACCTCCGCCGCGGACAGCTGGGGCGTCGGGTTGACGCTCACCCCGGCCACGAGCTGCTGGGGCGTCAGGTAGGTCAGCTGGTTGGTCCAGTCCAGGATGGTGGCGGCGGCGGTGGCGAGCACCGCCTTGGCGCTGTTCAGGCGCCCGATCACCATGTCGCGGAACGCCTCGGGAGACTCCACCAGGTTCTCGGGCAGCGCGCCGCCGAGGAACGGCTCGAGCGCGGGGAGGGCGGTGAAGGTGAGGACGAGCGCGGCCTGCAAGGCGGGAACGTCGGGCGAGTTGGCCGCCGCTGCGGCCCGAAGGCTCGCCCCCTGCGCCGACAGCGGGGTCGGGGTGGAGGTGAGCAGGGCGACGGCGCTCGCCAGGTCGGCGAGGATCGTCGCGGCGTCGAGCTCGTGGGAGTCGAGCGCGGCGAGGGCCCTGCCGACGTCCGGCGACGGGGCCAGGAGGCGGCGGGCGTCGACGATCGCGTTGAACGCGGCGGGCTGGTGTCGGGTGGCGGCGTCGGTCAGCGCGCGGAGGGCGTCGGTCACCGATTGGCGGACCCGCAGGTACCAGGCGGCCGTCGTCTCCGACCCCTTGTCGATCGGCGGGACCGACGCCGGATCCAGGTCGTGCCCGGCGGCGGTCAGGGCGCGCAGGTTCGCGCCGACGGCGTCCAGGGTGTTGATCAGGTTGTCGAGGAAGGTCCGGGCGCTCTGGAGCGAGCCCTCGTAGTTCCCGCCGGCGATGTCGGCCTCCTCGCTGGCCGTGACCGGGCGCGCCAAGGAGAGCGTCACCCGCGCCCCGGGCTTGGCGAAGACCTCGTCGCAGGCGAGGTAGAAGGCCGCCCCCCGGGTCGGTGCCTGGCCCAGGGGCTGGAAGGCGCGCGTGACGTCGACCGGCTTCGAGTCGCCGATCGCCTTGTCGGGCGGGAGGCCCCGCACGTGGGCGAGGTCGACGTCGAGGTCGCCGCGGAGCGTGATCGGGGGCAGGAACGACTCGGGGTCGGGCTTGGCCGCCCCGTCGAGCGAGAGCGCGATGGTCGTGCCCGGCGCCGGCGTGTCCTGGGACGGTCCGCGCGGCCGCACCGGATCGCACGAGTACAGGACGTCCCCGCCGGCCCCGCTGAGCGTCCGCACCCAGAACGTCGTCTCCTTCGGCGCGGGCTTGGCGTCCGCGGTGAAGACCCGTACGGTCAGCTTCCCGGACTCGCTCGCCGGGAGCAGCGTCATCCTGACCGGCGCCCGCGAGAGCACGGTGCGGATGCGCACGGCGGCTACCTCCGGGGGACGCAGGTCCGGCCGGGGCGAGAGGGGAACCGTGGTGCGGGCCCGGATCCAATACGACTCGACGCCCTCGATCGTCAGCCGCTTCGCCTTCGCGCAGGGGGCGACGAGCCGGATGCGACCCGACCGGGTGAGGCCGCCCGTCCCGTCCCAGGAGTCGTCGTCGCCGGCCGCCTCCGGGTCGGCGAAGGGCGCAAAGGGCTGCCAGTCCTCCCCGTCCCACCACGACCAGTCCAGGGCGAGGGCCGTCGAACCGGGCGTGCGGAGCCTCAGGTCGAGGAGGATCTCCGCCCGGCCACTCAGCGCGAGCCGGACCGGGTCGCCGATCGCGAGCTGGCGCTCGACCCGTTGCGCCCCGGCGAACAGGGTGGCGCCGCGGCCGGCGGCGAGGTCGGCGCCGTGCTCGGCGGCGGCGTCGGCTCCGGGAAGGACCGTCCAGACCTCGGCGAGCGCCGAGCTCGTGACCGCGACGTCGGCCCCCGTCTCGAACGGCAGCGGCGCCGCTGCTCCGGGGATCGACGCCCCGAGCCGCGTTCCGGCGACCACGCGGGTGGCCGGGGCGCTCGGGAGTGCCGTGAAGACGACGGTCGCCCCGGCGGGCTGCGCGGGAAGGACGCTGACCCCCAGCATGTCGAGCAGCGCGGCGAGATGCTTGTCGGGCATCCGACCGATGCGCTCGCCGAGCGATTCGAGGTACTCGGCGGCGATCGCGATCAAGGCGTTCGAGGGCCCGTCGTCGCGGGGGCGCAGGTCGGGGGCGTAGGCCGGGCGCCGGGCGAGCAGCGCCCGGGCGATCTCCTCGGCCGTGGCCGTCGCGAAGGGGGCGCTCATGTCGGCTGGCCCTCCTGGAGGTAGAACGGATAGACGAGGTTGTAGAAGACGTTCGTCGCCCGGAGGGTGTAGTCGATTCCGATCTCGAGGCGGTTGCGGACCGGCCCCGGTGCGCTCACGCGGACCGCGAGCACGTCGATCCGCGGCTCCCAGGCGACGAGGGCCTGCTCGACGCGGTGGCGCACGAGGGCGAACGTCGTCGTCGAGACCGGGGCGAAGAGGAGCTCGTCGAGCCCGGCTCCGAACTCGGGGCGCATTTGACGCTCGCCCCGCGAGGTGGCGAGGATCGTCCGGATCGCCTGGCGAACATCCTCGCCGCCTTCGACCATCGCCGCCTCCCCGAGCGGGTCGAGTCCGTACGGGGCCGACCACCCCCGGCCGAGGATGCGCGGATCGGTCGGGCTGATGCTGGTGTCGGACACCGCTCAGCCCCCGACGATCACCGTGAAGGCGCCCGTGACGATCGGCGCGCCGCACCCGGCGACGTCGCCGACCCGCAGGGCGGGCCTTCCGCCGATGAGGACGCTCGCCGAACCGACCGCGAACGGGGTCGGGGGATGCGGCGCGGGCGGCGGGAACGCGCAGGAGTGCAGGTCGCCGACGACCGCCGCGGGGAGGCCGCCGATGAGCACGGTCGCCACCCCGGGCCCGGTCACCATCCCCGGGTGGCCGGTGAGGTCGGCCATGCGGGCGGCGGGCGGCATCAGTTGATCGCCACCAGGGAGCCGGCGACCTTGCAGGGCCCGGTGGCCGAGACCTCGACCGCGCCGCCGGTCACCTGCGCGGATGAATCGCCGGCGACCTTGACGGCGGGCGCCGACACCGAGACCGTGGTCCTGCCGGTGATCTTGATCTCGCCGGCGGCCGTCAGCTCGATCGACGCGGCGCCGCCCGACGTCGAGATCTTGATGCCGTCCGCCGTCATCTCGATCTTGTGGCCGGCGTTGTGCTCGACGGTGATCGCCGGCGGCACGTCGTCAAGCGTGATCGAGTGGCCGAGCGGCGAGCGGACGATCCGCTTCGTCCGGGCGTCGGTCGGCTGCGCGGCCGGCGGCCGGGCCTGCATGCTCCAGAGGCCGCCCAACACGTAGGGCTGCTCGACGTCCCCGTGGGCGAACGCCACCAGCACCTCGTCGCCGACCTGGGGGACCGCCCAGACCCCACAGCCATTTCCCGCCACCGGGGCGCACATCCGAGCCCAGAGCTCGATGTTCGGGATCCATGGGAAGCTCACCTTCATCCGGCCCTGGGCCTCGAAGTCGACGTTCTCGATCACGATCGCCGGCGTCACGCCGAGGATGCGCGGACTCGAAAGGGCGTGGATGCTCTCGTCGTGCAACTCGTCGAGCACGGGTCCTCCTTCAGGCCACGGGAAGCGGGTTCGGGATGAGGCGGACGGCGCCCTGGGCGGTGAGGGGGATCGGGTCGAACCAGATCTCCTTGCGCACGTCGAAACTGGTGCGGTAGCCCCCGCCGTCGAAGGAGTGACGCGCCTGGGTGACCCGATACAGCCCTCCGAACTGCTCGCCGACCCCCTCGATCCGGAGCACTTCGCCGGCGGCGATCGTCGGGGTCCCGACGCACGAGCCGCTCGCCGTCAGCCGTCGGTTGAGCTTGGGCAGGAGCTTCGAGAGGATCATCCGCGGGGCCGTGGCCACGGTGACCGGCTCGTTGACGAGAAGGGTCTTGGTCTCCGACCCGGCCTTGGCGCCCTTGGCCACCTTGTCGAGGAAGCCCGGGGTGATCTCGATCCTGAGCGCCCGCTTCTCCCAGTCGTAGCCGACGGTCACGGTGAGCTCGAGCTTGATCTCGGGACGCCAGACCTTGACCGAGACGGCCGCGACCTGTCCGACGGTCGAGAGCCTCGGAGTGAAGTCGATCAGCGATTGACCGTACCGCAGCGTCTCCTCTGGGGCCAGGACGCTGGCCGGGGACATCAGGCGGATCACCCAGCCGCCGGCGATCGGGCCGTGCTCCATGAGCACCTCCCAGCCGTTCTCGGCCGCGATCTTCCCGAGGAAGTCGAGCGAGCTCTGGCCGATCTGCTTGCGCGCGAGCTTCTGGCGTCCGCCCGGGTCCTCACTCGTGGCGTCGAGGTCGGCGAGGCTGAGCGCGGCGGAGAGGAAGGCGGCGAGCGGGTCGACGAAGGTGACGAGCTGGTGCTCGAGCCCGATCAGCGGCGCCACGCCGAGATCCGGGAGCGGCTGTACCCCGTACCCGGGGATGGGGACCGCGAACAGCCGGGTCGGTGAGGACTCGGCGAGGCGCGTGCGCCGGTCCTGGGCGACGACGCGGAGCGTAGGTACTCCGTCGCTCGGGAACGCCGCCTCGGTGCCCGTCACCTCCCCGACGAAGATCTGGGTCGGCGAGTCGGGTGCGTACCCGATGGCGAACGAGATCTCGGCTCCGAGGCGCAGCAGCGGGTCGTCCAGCCAGCGCAACCGCTCGTTGACGAGCGAGAGCTCGAGCCGGTCGGAGCCGCCGAGGCCGGTCTGACAGCTGACCGATGTCACCGAGCCGCGCAGCTCGGCCGGCGCCGGGACGCGGTCGAAGGCGATGCGGATCTCCGGGGCGTAGCGGGGCGGAGCGCTCACGCGATCGCTCCGGCGTCGTAGAGCGTCCCGGTGTCCCGGTCTCGGTAGGGCAGGCGCGGGAGCACGAGCACATCGCCCGTCCGCAGGCGTCGCGGGTCGTCGATACCGTTGCGCAGGGCGATCGGCCGCCACGCGGTCGGGTATCCGTACTCGCGCCACGCGATCAGCGCCAGCGAGTCGCCGGCGCACACCGTGTGGAGCTTCGAGTAGTCGGCGGTCTGGCGCTTGACCTCCTTGGCCTCGAGCTCGACGTTGCAGAACTCGCTGAACGTCACCTGCACCTTTGCCCGCACCGGAGTCCCGTCCGGCTTGAACATGATGAACTTCTGCGAGGCGCGCTGGAGCACGCAGCTGAAGCTCAGGCTGCCCCAGGTGAAGAGCACCGGCGGCGGGGCGTGCACCGTCGGCTCGATGTCCATCAACGAGGTGATCTTCTTGACCAGCTCGCGGACGTCGCTGCCGGCCTCGGCCTGGGAGCTCTTCTCCAGGGTGTCGACGAAGAGCTCCATCTCGAGCGTCTGCGCGTTGCCGTGGACGAATTGGACGACCGGGGCCGAGAGGCCGGGGACCCCGATCTGGGCGTACTGGACCTCCCGGTTGATCGTGTAGTCCTCGGGGTTGAACTGCACCGACACGAAGGCGTTGGTCACCGTGTTCACCAGCAGGGCGTTCTCGAGCGTCCCGCTCATCCCAGCCACCCTCGGCGCTCGCGCTGGGCTCGGGTGCGGCGTTCGAGCTCACCGACGATCTCCTCGACGAGCCTCGGGATCTGCGCGGCCTGCGGGAGCGGACCGGTTGCCGGCACCGCGGGCGGCGCGAGCACGGCGGGCGGCGCGCTCCCGCCGTCCGAGCCGGCAGCCTCGGCGGCGCGGGCGGCGACCGGGAGCACGGGCAGGACGAGCTTCGTGAACACCGGCGGCGCCATCGCGGGCGTGGCCGCCCGGTCGGGGCCGAGGCGCACGGCCGGGGCGTCCAGGCGGCGAGGCGGCTCCTCGCGCCGGCCGCGTGCGACCAGCCGCTCGACGGTGCGCTCGATCCGCTCGCGGATCGTCTCCCGCGAGAGCGTCATCGCGGGGGGGTCCGGGCTGGCGCCCGGGGTCACGGGGATGAGTCGGGCGTCTCCGTGGGGGGCAGGCACGAGGATCGAAGCCGCGGGGGCGGCCAACGCCTCAGACCGGACCACGGTGACCGGGGCGAGGCGCAGCTCGATGCGCACGGCCCAGGCGCCGGGCGCCGCCAGCCGCGCCCGCCGCGTCAGCAGGCTCGCGGCGAGGGGGGGCGCCGGGACCTCCAGGCGGCCCCCGGCCACCGTCGCGCCGCACCGGGTTCGCCGCCGCGCCGTCGCCCGGGCGGCGGCCTGGCCGGCGAGTCCGATGCGCGGCGGGCGGGTCACACGCCCCCCGCGGAGACACGCTCGTTCAGCGCCGAGACCTGCTCGACCCAGCCGCGGCGGCTGCGGTGGTCGAGGTGCATGAGCTCGGCGTGGGACCAGTGCAGGTGATAGGCGAGATAGGCCATCTCCTCGTTCACCCGGTCGAGGGGATAGCCTGCGATCCCCCCAGGCGGTCGACCTCCAGTTCGAAGTCGCGCTCGCAGTGCGGGCAGGAGACGCGCTCGCTCCCGCCGATGCGGTTGATCGCGTTGTAGAGATCCTGGAGGTGGGCGAGGTCGGCGGCGAACAGCCCCTCCATGGTGTGCGGGTTGACGTCCTCGATGCCGCCGATGCGGAGCACGACCCGGGAGAGCAGGATCAGGGCCAGGTAGGCGGGGTTGCGCTGGACGCGGGGGTCCTGGAGGGGGAGGATCTCGTCGGCCGCGGTGGCCAGGCGCATGACGCCGTCGCGGTGCAGCGTCCCGTCCCGGTCGATCAGGCCCATCGGCAGGGTGAAGTGGTGCTCGACCTCGAACATCTCAGCTCACCCGCTCGAGGCCCTCGTGGGCCAGCTCGAGGGTCTCGATCGCGATGTCGCTCGTCTTGGCGTTGAAGCTCGGAGCGGTGTACTTGGTCGGCCAGGCCCGGATGAAGTTCCATCTGGCGACCTCGGTTCCCCGGCGGTCCAGGAGGATCACCGACCCGTTCCGGCGGTCGATCGTGCCCTCGACGACGTTCTGGTGCCAGTTGGTGAGGTCGCGGTCGCTCGCCATCCCGTGCTTGAGCACGATGTTCGCGTGCTTGGTCTGGCCCGGGAACTTGTGCGGCGTGGTGTTCCAGCCGCCCTCCCGGTACTCGACCACGTCGACGGTCGAGTCCAGGCCCGTCACCTCCTCGAAGGCCCCGCGGCTGATCCCGTCGATCTCGACGTGGAAGTTGTAACCCGGGTATGGGTCCACCAGCACCCCAGTGGTCATGGCTGTCTCCTAGCTCTCGCTGATGTCGCTGCCGCCGTCCCAGATGCCGATCCGGACGACGATGAACTCGGCCGGGTACACCGGCTGCACGCCGATCTCGATGTTCAGCCGCCCGAGCTTGCGCGTGCTCGGGGGGTTGAGCGCCTCGTCGACGCGGACGTAGTAGGCCTCCTTGGCGGTGGCGCCGAACAGCGCGCCGTCCCGCCAGACCCGGCCGAGGAACTCGTTGAGCGTGCGCTTGACCCGCTCCCAGAGGGCGAGGTCGTTGGGCAGGAAGACGTTCGGCTGGAGGCCCTGCTGGATCGACTCCTCGAGGAAGAGGAACAGCCGGCGGATGTTGACGTACTGCCAGTTGCGGTCGCCCGCGGTGGTCCGCGCGCCCCAGACCACGGGGACGCCGCGACCGGGGAGGATTCGGATGAGGTTCACGCCCTCGAGGTTCACGACGCTCTGGTCGGCGTTCGTCAGGCGCTGGGTCACGCCGAGCGCGGTGGCGATGCCGAGGTTGGCCGGGGCGTTGTGGACCCCTCGCGTCGTGTCGATCTTCGCGTAGATCCCGGCGAGGTGCCCGGACGGCGGATGGTCGACGATGGCCTGCTTGGCGGAGTCGCGCACCTGGATCCAGGGGTGGTAGAGCGCGCCGAAGCCCTTGTCGAGCGTGCCCGTCAGGGTGGCTCGCTGGGCGCGGACAGCGGTCAGGTCGGCGCCCTTGACGGCGTCGAGGATGGCGAAGCGGTCCCAGAGGGACTCGCAGTGCTCGACGAGCGCCTGCTGCACCCCCTGCTCGGTGCATCCCGGAACGGCGACGATGCTGATGTCGTCGATCCGGGCGAGCGCGTCGAGGTAGGCGTGGATGTTGGCCGCGAGCTGCGTGTTCCACGCGGCGGCGGGATCGTCGTTGGCCGCCCCGGCGAGGGTGATCGTGGCGGGCTTGGGCCGGGGGTCCGGCGCGGCGCCCGGCGGGAGCGTGTCCGGTCGCGAGAAGCTCACGAGCGCGCTCGAGTCGGTCGCCGTCTTCCAGTAGCGCGGATGGTTCGGCGAGGTCGAGAGCAAGGTGAACGTCTCGACCTCGCCGCCGGTGCCCGTCACCGTGAGATCGAACTCCGCCGAGGCCAGCTCGGCCGTGTTGCGCGCGTGGGCGACGCTCAGCCCTCGGGTCAGGGTGACCGAGTCGGCGGTGACGGCGGCGACGACCGCGACCTCGGTCGATCCCGTCGCTCCGATCGCCACGAGCGTCCCGGCCGGGACCGCCTGGCGGAGGTTCAGCCCCAGCGGCACGGTGAGGCGGATGAGCGTGTCGCCGAGGGCGAGGTCGGCGAGCTTCACCGTCGATCCGGCGGCGAGCGGTCCGGTCAGCCCCGCACCGAGGACGATCGTCGTGGAGTCGGGAACGGCGCTGATCGTGCCCGGACGCTTGTTGGTGGCGTCGACGACGAGGACGTTGTCGCCGGGTGCGAAGCTCGAGCTCTGGGCCACGGTCAGGATCCGCCCGGTGGGGTCGAGGGCGCTCGCCGGCGTCGAGGCGTTGGCGAGCGCGAGCGTCGGCTTGGGCGGCGGGGTGGGCTTGATCGCCGCCAGGGCCTTGGCGAGCGCCGACGAGTCCGCCGCGGTGACCGCGATGCCGTTGCCGGCGCCGCCCTCGGTCAGCGCGGTCGCCGTGAGGACCGGCGCGGCGGGCGGCGGGCTCGCGCCCCGGGAGAGGAACGATTTGGAGGCGTTGGCCGCCGTCGACACGCGCAGCGCGTAGAGGACGCTTCCCCCGTTGCGGAAGAAGCCCTCGGCGCTCGTGGGCAGGTAGTAGGGCACTGCTCCGTCCACGGGGCCGCCGAAGACGCGCGTGAAGTCGTCCAGGCTGGTGACGAGCGTCGGCACGTTGCTCGGTCCCCGCTCGGCGATGCCGATGAAGGCGGCGTGGCTGGTGGACACACCCTCGATCGGGGCGGCGGGCTCGAACTCCTCGATGTAGACGCCGGGGTAGGACACCTGGACGGACATGGCTCTCCTTGGCTTCAGGTGAACAGCAGCTCGAGGGAGCCGCCGGAGGGTGTGGGCAGGGTTATGGGAACCGGCGGGGGAGCTGCGTAGCCGTCGGCCGTGAAGCTCAGGTGATAGGTGCCGGGAGTCAGGCCGTCGACGACGAAGCGGCCGTCGCTCGCGGCCCGGGTACCGGCCGCTCGGCGGCCGGCGAGCGTGGTGAACACGACCGCGGCGTCGGCGACCGGACGGGGATGGGCGGCGTTGGGTCCGACCGCGTCGTACACGTGCCCGCCGACCTCGATCAGGCGCTCGGAGCCGAGGCCGGTGTCGATCGTGAACACGACCCCGTCGGTGATCGTCTCCGGGTAGGTCACGGGCACCGTCACGAGGACGGGTATCACCGGCTTGTGCGGGTGGGTGGCGCCCATGGTGCCCCAGAAGTGGCTGAGCTTGTCGAGGGCCTCGGAGACGGCGATCCTCGTCGGAAGGTCCGTTTCGCGCATCCCGACCGGGACGCTGGCGAGGGCCGTCGGGGGCAGGATCCGTGACGCGTTGAGCGGGGACGCCCGGAGCAGCGCCTGAAGGACGAAGGACAGGGTGTCGTGCTCGGCCTCGGTGGCGGCGGTCGCCACCGAGTCCTTGGCGGCGTTCCAGGCCGAGATCAGGTAGGTCAGGCGCACCCGCTCAGGTGCCCGGCGGTCGCGGGCGATCCCGCCGTCGATCACCCGGTCGACGGCGCTGGTGCGCAGGTCGCGATCCTCGTCGATCTCGGCCAGGTAGACGTCGATGCTGACGCCCTTGCTCGCGCCGACGCGGGTTCGCCAGACCTCGTCGGGCGGTTGGAAGGAGATCCGGTCGGAGGTCATGCCGGGCACGCCGTCGGTCAGGACCCGGCGGAGGATGGCGTCGGCGGCCCCGATCATCGCCCGGGCTCCGCGGTCGAGATGCGCGGGAGGTGCCCGAGCTTGTCGTGCTCGCGGGCGATCGCGTGCTCGAGATGGCGACTCGAGACCATCGCCCGCTCGGTCTCGGCCAGGTGGGCGGCGGCGAGCGCGGCGTTGCGGATCATCCCGCCCGAGAGCTCGTGCTCGAGGGCGAGCGCGTCGAGGTCGACGTCGTCGGCGAGTCGCTCGCCGGGCGGCCACATCAGGCGCCAGATCCGCCGACGCTCGGCCGCGGCGGGAAACGGGAAGAGGACACGGAAGTCCAGGCGCCGGGTGAAGGCCTCGTCGAGGTTGCGCAGGAGGTTGGTCGAGAGGATCGCCACGCCGTCGTAGACCTCCATGCGCTGGAGCAGGTAGGCGACCTCGAGGTTGGCGTACCGGTCGTGGGCGTCGTGGACCTCGGAGCGCCGGCCGAACAGGGCATCGGCCTCGTCGAACAGGAGCACGACGTCGGTCGACTCGGCGGCGGCGAAGACGGCTTCGAGGTTGCGCTCGGTCTCGCCGATGTACTTCGAGACGATCCGGGCGAGGTCGACGCGGTAGAGGGCGAGCCCGAGCTCGCAGGCCACGACCGAGGCGGCGAGCGTCTTGCCGGCCCCGCTCGGCCCGGCGAACAGGGCGCTCACCCCCCGGGCGGTGCCGAGCGTGCGCGCGTAGCC
The DNA here is from genome assembly GCA_034664545.1 of Solirubrobacteraceae bacterium. GTDB lineage: Bacteria > Actinomycetota > Thermoleophilia > Solirubrobacterales > Solirubrobacteraceae > Palsa-513. Next base: position 23,308 of record JAXDHK010000340.1, on the reverse strand, counting down.
CCGGTCGCCGAGGACGGCGTCTCGGACGTCGACCCGGGCGCAGAGCTCCCGAAGCTCGTCGGCGATCGGTTCGGGCACGGCCAGGTCGGCCCAACCGGCGACCCGGTCCACCCGGGTGGCGAGGTCGCGCAGCGGGGCGCCGGCGAGCACCGCCGCCACGGCGAGGATGTCGGTGTCGCGCGCCGTCGAGCGCTCCTCGGCGCGCAGGCGCGCCCGGGTCGCGCCGGCGACCTTGGCGATCGCGTCGGGGCCGTGGCGGTAGCGCCGGGCGAAGGGAAGCGCTCCGTCGGGGTCGGCGAGACGGATGCCGCCGTCGCGGAGCCCCTCGGCGACCGCCGCTGCGCGTTCGGAGACCTCGAGTGAGGCCAGCTCCACGGAGGCCACCGGGCGGAGCGTGCTCGCCGAGGGGGACTGCCAGAGGGCGAGTCCCTGGTCCACGAGGCACACCGCGTCGATCGAGCCGAGCAGGGATCCGAGCGCGGGGTGGCCCTCGCGCGGGAGCACGAGCATGGCCGCGAGATCGCCGAGCAGGCAGTGGGCGGAGAGGCCGCGCGCGTGCGCCTCGTCGAGGGCGGCCAGGTCGACCTCGACGGCGGGACGGCCCGCCCGGTCGAGGGAGGCCGCGACGCGGGCACCGAGAACGTCGGGACCGGCTCCGTGCACGTGGAGAACGGCCTGATCGGGGGCCTCTGCCCAGCGCGTCACCGCCGGATGATGGGTCGCGACCGGGATGGCGGCCGCCGTGCCGAGCGCCGCGACGAGCTCGGGGGCGAGGTGGTGCATCCCGACGACGTGACCGGCGAGCGCCGGGGTCGCCCGGACCTCGGCGTCGCCCCCGGCGGCAGTGACCTCGAGGAGTCCGCGGGTCACCAGCCGGGAGGACGGGGCCAGGCATCGCCTCCCGGCCGTCCAGTCGCCGGCCAGATCGGCGCAGAGGGCGGCGAGGAGGTCGACGGAGAGGCGGCGAAGTCGCATGTCGTCGTGGAGGTAGGCCACGGCGCGGGCGGCCGCCGGGTCGAGCTCGACGGCGACGGCGAGACCGATCGCCGCCAGCTCGAAGGCGTCGGCCCCGAGCCGGCGCAGGGGCCCGAGCAGCGAGTCCGGGAGGGGCGGTGGCGCAGAGGCGGCAACCGGCGCGGAGCGGGCGCTCCGGAGCCGGTCGCGGACGGACTCGGGCGAGAGCACGAGCCCTCGGAGGGCCTCGATCCCGCCGGCCGCGGCCGGCAGCTCTCCGGCGGCGTCGAGCGCGCCGGCGAGTACCGCCGCCGCCCATTCGAGCAGGGGGGTGACCGGGGCGGTGACGGCGCCGGCCTCCATCACTTCGTGGTCACGGCCGCCGTCACCCGCGCCTCCCAGGCCGAGGCCGAACGGATGGCATCGGCGATCCGTGGGGCGTCGAGGATGCCGAGATACCGGCGCTCCGGGCGCAGCTCGACGAGGGCGGCCTCGCAGTCCCGGGGCTCGATCAAGAGGATCGATGCGTCGGGGCGGCGTGTCAGCTGCTCGATCCAGAGACCGGGCTCGACCCGGGCCGGCATGACGAGAACGGTGACCCCGGGCGCCGGCCCGGGAGGGGGAGGGCCCATCGCCAGCTCGAACGCCGCTCCGGCCAGAGCGTCGCGGACGGCGTCGTGGAGCATCTGCGGGAGGTCGACGAGATGCACGCGGATCCGGGCTCCGGCATTCGATGTGGATGGAACCTCGTACGTCGTAGCTCACCTGGCCTTAATCATCCGAGGGTGGGCACCACGCCACATCGGCTCAAGGGTGGAAAGGAGATGGATCGGGGATGGACCGGCGTCCACCCTTCGGGTGACCTGAGTCGGTCCGGCGGGGCCCGGCTGGGCTAGGCGGCCCGGGAGCCGGCGCCGATCACCTGGGCGCGCCTGAACACGTCGGCGGCCGCGCCGCGCCGACTCACCTCGAGCTTGCGGAGGATGGCGTGGACGTGGGTCTTCACCGTCGCCAGGCCGATCACGAGCTCGCTGGCGATCTCCTTGTTCGAGAGCCCGCGGGCGAGGAGCTCGAGGATGCGGCGCTCGCGTGAGGTGAGCTCGGCCAGGACCGGAGCGGAATCGACCTCCCCGGCCCGGGCGGCCACCCGCCGGAGGAGGGCCGCGGCGATCAGCCCGTCACAGGGCGCCTCGCCGCGCACGACGCCGCGGATGGCGGTGATGACATCGTCGAGTGGTTGGTGGACTCCGATGTATCCACCGAGCCCGGCCTCGGCCGCGGCCACCACTTCGGCATCGGTGCCGCCGAAGCCGAGTGCCACTATCTTCGTCTCGGGCGCGACGGCACGCGCCTGTCGCACGGCATCGAGGGCATGGGGGATCCCGAGGTCGAGCAGCACGACGTCGGGCTGGGAACGCGCGATCTCGATCAGCGCCACGCGGGCGGAGTCGCCCTCGCCCAGGAGACGCAGGTCGTCCTGGTCACTCAGCGCCCGGACGACGGCCTCCCGGTAGAGGCGCACCTCGACGACGACGACAATGCTGATTGGCATCCGGGGCCTCCGCCGCGGGCACGCGCCGCCGTGGCACATGGGGACTGACTGGACCCACTGATCATAACCCTCCTACCGCACGGGCGAAAGGGCCCCAGGCAACGTGTCAGAATGTTCACCGCCGGGCGGGCGGCCTGACCACCGTCCGGCTGAAGGTGGGGGGCCGCAGGACGAGACGGTTGAGGTAATCCTCGGGATCGCCCCCCGCCCCCGCTCGAAGCTCCGCGGCCTCCCGCTCGCCGAGGACGGTGAAGGCGCCCGCGACGGGCAAAGCGCTGACGAGCGACGCCACGCCCACCTTGCTCACCCGCACGAGCTTCTCCGCGAACGTGGCGTTGGCCGAGTCCGGCGACTGCCAGATGTCGGTCATCTCCTTGAACATGGCGGGACCGAGCGAGAACTTGGGCGGGGGTCCCTTGAGCAGGGTCGCGCCTACGTTGGTCCTCAGTCGCTGCGCGGGCGAGGCGAAGATGTCGGCCTTCACGTTGATCACGCTGGCCAGGCCCTTGAACCCGGCCACGGTGAGGGCGTAGCCCGCCCGGGCGAGGATCTCGCCGATGCCGGGGAAGGGCTGGTTCTCGACCGCGTTCTGGGCGGACTTCTCGAACAGCTTCGACCCCATCTGGGTGAGGGAGTCCTGGACGAACTTGGCCTGCAGCTCGGTCAGTCCCTGGCGCTCGAGGATCCCTGTGCCCTCGGTCACCCCGAGCTTGCCGACCTTCCCGCGGAGGGCGCCCTTGGGGACGAGCTCCTGGATGACGCTCTCGATCTTCAGCCCCTCGAAGAGGCCGAGCGCGGCGATGTCGCCGACCGCGTTCGAGATGGTCGCCTTGCTGACCGACTGATACTCGGCGCCGAGGAGGCCCCCGCGCACGGCGATCCCGGCGAGTTGGGCTCCGAGCGCGGAGGCGAGGCCGGGTAGTCCGGCCGGGCCGCCGAGGGCGACGAAGAACGAGCGGACGGCGATGTCGGCGAACGTCCCCACCGCCTGGGAGATGGTGTTCTTGACCGACCGGACCTCGTCGAGCCGCGCGGCGAGCTCGTCGTAGCTCTTGGTCGCCAGCTCGGTGACCGTCGTGACGCCCTCGGCCTCCGCGATGGCCCGGAGCTCGTCGGGCTTGACCTCGGCGAGGTGCACCCACCGGCGCAGACGCCTGAGCGCCGCGTCGGCGAACTCGATCGTGTGCTCGGCGGTGAGCTCGTCGTAGATCGCCACCATGGCGGTGGCGAGGTCGTCGACGCGGCCGGTGTGGGTGGCGGCCTCGCGTCGCTCGGCCAGCTTCAAGGTGTCCTTGAGTCCGGCTTCCGGACGGATCAGGCGGAGGAGGTCGACCAGGGTCACCGATTCCTCGAACCCGCTGGCGGCGGTCTGGACCGCCCGGTAGAAGCGCTCCTGGGCGTCCCCCGCCGTGGGGGTCCCCTCCTCACGCACCGTCCCGAACCGCCGGCCGGTCGCCGAGTCGAGATAGCGCGCCACGTAGGCCTCGATCACGAGCTTGCGCGACTTCGGGTCGATGATCCTCAGGAACTGAGCGGCAGCCGCGAGCTCGTCCGCCTTGGTGTCGCCCGTGAGGCTGTGGAGGGCGAGCTCCAGGCGCACGGCCCCGCGCTCGGCGTGGGAGAGGCCGGGGTGGGTCAGGGCGCTGTAGGCCGGGGCATTCTCGTCGGCGGGGGGGATGACGTGTCCGGCGAGCGCCGGGCGGGGGTCGGACCCGGCCCGGAGGTCCCGGTCGATCGTGCCCTCCTCTCCGCTCTTCCAGGCGCCGATCGCCTTGGCGAGCGCGTCGGCGTACTGCCCGCGTCGGGAGGCGAGGTAGATCCGGTCGGCGTAGGTCGGCTCGCGGTCGAGTTGGATCAGGGCCTCGACCCGGTCTGGGTCGCCGAGACTGACGGCGCCCGCCTTGATCTTCTCCTGGGCGCTGTCGCGGAGCGTGCCGGGGATCGTCGAGGGACGCGTGGGGTCCGCCTTCTGCTCGGCTTCGACGGCGAGGCGCAGATCGCGTGCACCGGTCTTGATCGCGCGGGCGTCGGTGGTGAGAATGCCGCCGCTCAGCCCGCGGGAGACCGTGGAGGACGCCACGATGCTGGCGGCCACCGGGTAGGAGTACCTACCCTCCTTCACCGCGTGGTACTCCTGGAAGATGTACCTCGCCACGTCGACCTCGAGGCCGGTCAGCTCGCTGTCCATCGCCGCCTCGAGCCCGAGCTTTGTGTAGCCCGGTGCCTTCACGTAGCGATCCCAGTCGGCGAAGAGTCGGTCGAACGAGGCCATGCCGTCGCGCCAGTCGCGCTGGAGGATCTCGAGCGCGGTGGTCTGGTGGGCGCCGACGATGGCCGTGGTCACGAACGACAGGTGATCCGCGTCGGTGAGGTCGTGGTCGAGCAGCGCGAGCGCCCGCTGGCGCTCGAAGCTCCATGTGTCGGCCGCGACATGCTCCTCGAGCGTGTCGTTCGGGGTCAGGCCGATGCCGGCGAACGCCTGGTTGTACGTCGCCTTGAGCCTCAGGCGCTGGGGGAGCTTGCGCTCGGTCAGGAGGCGGTAGAGGTTCTCATCGGCCGTTCCCGGGGGTATCACCGACAGGCCCATCTGCGCCCAGGGCTCGTCCTCGGCGCCGTCACCTCCGTAGAGCGTGGCCATCGCCCGCACGAAGTGCCAGGGGCGACTGTCGTCTCCCGACCGATTGGCGGCGATGAGCGCGTCCCGCACCGTGGTCTGGTGGAGCTCCCGGTAGCGGGCGAGGACTTGCTTCAGCGCCCCTCCGGAGGCCATCGCGCCGAGGAAGTCGGCGACCGCCTGGTTGCTCAGCGATTGGATGTCGCTCGCGAGCTGGTAGACGAACTTGTCGATGGGGAGGCCGACCGCCGCCTGTGGCCTGCCGGTCGGGGCGGCTGGCGTCTGCGAGGTGGCCTGGCCCACGGAGGCGGCCTTGTCCGCCGGAACGGCCTCGACGGCCAACCGGTTGACGTTGACCGACGTGGCGGGAGTGGTGGCGGCCCCGGCCCGGGGGTCACCGGTCGACACGGGCTTCGGCTTCGCCGTTTCCTTGACCGCTGCTCTGGCCGGCAGGAACAGCTGGACGGCCTGGTTGTTCCCGATCACCTCGAGGACGTCGCGGAAGCTCGAATAGGCCGAGCGAAGGGGATCGGCGGCATCCGGCCCCGCCTGGGGCGGCGCCTTGGCGGGCGCAGACACCTTGGGTGCCTCCTCGCGGGTCAGCGTCGGCGCCGCCATCGTGCCCAGTATGTGCGGTTAAGCCGATCCGTTCAAGTGCTCCGGGCTTCGCTCGGTCGGGTCGCGCCGCGCCGGGGTTCGTGCCGCCGACAGGTCAGTGTGACCCCATGTCGATCGTTGGCACCGAGAAGGGACTGACGAATCCGGTCCTGCCGACGTCAGGCACTCCCCGGTCGTTCTCTGGAGGGTCGCTGCTCAACCGCCCAGACCGATGTCGATCTCGACCGGCCGTCCGCCGGGAGCCCGACCCGGGGTACGTATGTGCTCAATCGGGGCGCCCTCGAACTCGCGCAGGGCGCGCTTCAGCGTGAGCGTTGCGTCGGCCTGGAGCGTCAGGAGGCGCGTGGTGCTCTTCGGCGCGGTCACGCCGACCATTCGTAGGCGCTTGATCGTCGAGCTGGCTCCGTAGTCGCCGCCGCCGTAGGTTACCGACGCCGCAGCGGTCAGCGCCTCGCGGTTGAGCTCGATCACCGACAGGGCGAGCGCGACGGCCCCGGCGAGCCTCGACGTGTCCGCCGGCTGGGCATCGAGCGAGAGCCCGAACGTCCGCCGCGTCGCCACGGTCGCGAAGACGGCGGTCACCCCGTAGAGCACCTCGACGCCGGTGACCGTCGAGAGGTCCCGGCCGGCACTTGGGTGGAGGATCAACTTGCGCGGATCTACCTGGCCCCACTCGACCTCGGCGTCGCCCAGGGGCGTCACCCCGCCCGGGGAGACCAATCGCACCCGGCGCGGACCGGGATAGGGCGCGAGGCTGAGCGTGTACGGTCCCGCCGGCTTCGTCCGGTCGAACGGCAGCTCGTCGACCTGGTCGGCCGGGCGCGGGTCGCCTCGCGGGTCACCCACGACGGCCTCCGCTTCCCGCGCCAAGATCTCGGTGGCGTCGGTGGCGACGGTCAGGCGGACGACCGGCGTCGCACCGCCGAAGAGGCCGGGCAGCGAGGCCTGCAGGAGGCTCGCGAGAGCAACTTCGAGCTCCGCGGGCAGGACAGGAGCACCAGACATCGCGGAGCGCCGCGCCGCTCAGAGGCCGCCGAGGTTACGAACGCGCCATTCCGGCTTGAAGTCCGATTCCGGCACCGATGTGAACACAACGAGGTCGAGAGTTATCGGCGCTCCCGAGATCTGCTGGAACGAATAGACGCGGACGATCGCCTTGAGGCCCGACACCGAATTGGAGACGTCGGTCACCACTTCGCTCAAGACCGTCACCGCTGTGGGCGGATTCGCGGACAGGAGCCGGAAGAATGCCGGGGGCCCGAGTGGGGGGGAGTTGACCGGATATTGCTCGATGCTGAGGAACCCGGTCGTCTGGTGGGGCAGGTTGAGTCCCGACAGGAAGATCGGGTGCATGCCGAGGACAACCCCCAGTGCGCCGGACGGGACCGTCATGCTCTGATTCACCGTCAAGTCGCCCACCGTGAGCGCCGGGACCGGTTCCGCCACCACGAGTTGCTTCACGTCCAGCGTCCCGTCAATCTGGCCGCCGGTCGTGCTCACCTTCGTCGCGTCGAGTCGATCGACCTCGGCGAAGCCGTCGTTCCAATCTTGGGACTTGACCGCGTCTCCGCGACCCTTGGGATATACGTTTGGAGGGACTGTCATGGGGCTCCTTAGCTTCAGAAAACAATGTCCCAGAGGACGGTTAGCTTGAACGCGTTTGTCTTGCTGACGGAATCGAGCAGCACGCGGTTGTACATGACGCCGTCCGCGTCGGCGGTGAACACGGCCGCCTCGCGGAGCGGCTCGGTCCCGTTCGCCTGGTCGAAATCAAAGACCGCAGTGAGCGATACGCGCGACCTCTGGACCGTGTCGGAGTCCTGTCCCTCGACCACGTTCTGGACGTCGACCTGGCTGATCGGACTCCGCGGGCTCCGCTCGGCGAGCAGCGCGGTCTGGCCGTCGGCCGGAGGGGTCCCGTCCGTCCCGACGCCGACGTGGGTGACCTTGGTCGGTGTGCCCCCTGACCCCGTCCCCGCGAACATGTCCGCGACCAGGCGCCTTCCGCTGAGGACGATCCGGTTCCCCTGACGCTGCCTATGGACTACCGTCCCCGAGCGGTCCGAAAGCTCGACCACTACCGCGCCGCGCATGTCCGTACGTTCAAGCAAGGTGCTCTCCTCTCATGTGAAGACGAACGAACCGTCGAAGGCTGCGATGTCGAGATCGCTCGCGACCCCAGCCGCGTCGCGAGCGTCGAGGGACTCGACCATGCGATTCGCCCGGGCGAGCCGGAGCGAATCGGTGGCGTCGGCGTCCTCGGAGACCAGGCGCCTGCCCTCCGAGAAGGACTCGCGCACGTCCTGGTCCTCGGCGGCCAGGACCGAGAAGTACAGGTTCGCTCGAACCCCGGCCGCCCGCGTCTGCTCGACCACCTGCTTGACCGCATCCTGCCCCAGGCCGGCGAACACGAACACCTTGCCGGTGTAGCCATGCCGGCCGAGGATGGCCGCGACGGCTGCCTCCGCCGACCACGGCACCGTGAGGTCGAACACGAGCGGCTGCGCCCGTGTCCAGGTCATCGCGACGGCGAAGTGCGGCGAATCGAACGGCTCCCCGTCGTCCGGCGTCGCGTCGAAGAAGCCGTCGAACGTCATCTCGTCGAACCGCGCTTGGTCGTCGGTCGGACTGGTGTCGAAGTGGGCGTCGAACCCGGACACGTCGAACTGCGCCCCCCGGGCGGCGAAGCGCCAGCGGCTCGGCTCGGTGGGTACCGACGGCAGGCGCGGTGGGCCTCCGTCGAGGCCGACAAACCGGTCGCCCACGTCGCCGAAGCCTTCGAGCGCCGCACTGAACTCTCCGGCGGCGGTCGTCTCGAAGTGGACGACGCTCCCGGCCGGGAGGAACAGGGGCTTTGCGGGGTCGGTCCGCACCCCTACCCGGAACGACGACCCGATCGATTCGATCGACGGATCGAGGCCGGCTGAACCCATCGTCAACGTGATCCGCGCCGGAGCGACCTCCGCCGCGTATGCCACGATGTCGACGTAGAGGGCGGCCTCCTCCCCAACCTCCGCGACGCGCTCGACGACGATCCGCGTCGGCCCGTACTCGACCTCTTCGTCGGTGACCGGGAATTCGTCGAGCCTTACGAGCTGCTCGAGGTCGTCGCGTAGCTCCGGCGGCACGTCGAGCGTGGCGAGATCGAAGGGCAGTCCGAGCGCGGACCGGACGGCCCCCGTGACGGCGCGCCTCGTGCCGCCGCCAGTGAACAGGGGAACGACGGACCGCACCCGGCGCCGGAGCCCGTCGTCCCCCTCCGGCGTTCCGTCGGGCAACCGGCGGCGATCGACGCCGTAGATCGCCCCGAGCCCGTCAAGCGCCGCGTCCTCGGCGTAGTCGACCCAGTGGGACTTGAGCAGCGCCTTCACCTTGTCGTCGGCAACCATCAGCTCGGCGGCGACCGCGTCGAGCAGACGGGAGAGGAGGGACTCCGACTCCGTCGCGCCGTAGGCGTCGGGCAGCAGCGCGGTCAGGCGGTCGGTCTTCACGGACACGCCGGCTACCTCAGCCCCAGGAGGGTGGTGGCCGGCAAGAGCCCGGGGTAGGCGCTCGCGGCGATCTTGACGGTGACGGTCGGATCGTGATCGTCGGGTCGGAAGTTCGGAGCGTTCGCGGCCGTCACCTCGAGCGTCGCCTCGGTGGACCGATCGAACGTCAACCGGCCGGCGAACGTGCCCACGATCTCGGGCGCGCGCGTCGCCGACGTCTTCAGCCTCGCGCTGATCTCGACCGACGCGTCGAGCCCGACCACGCGCTGCGCCGCCATCGCCGTGCCCGCGGCGTCGAGGAGTCGCACCGTGATCTCCGGTGTCCCGGGCGTCTTGACCGTCGCCTCGAGCCGCTCTAGCAGCATGGTGCCGAGGTGAGCCTGGTCCGGACGCACGACCCGACCGGGATCGACGACGAGCGGATCCGGAGCGGGAACCCCGCCGACGGTGGTCAGCTGCGCCTCGACCACGTCCGCGAGCCCGCCGATCCCGAAGGCGAGCGCGTTCAGCCGGCGCGCCTGCAGCGGCGCCCCGACCGGGAGGGCGAGCATGGCAGCGATCACCGCCTCGATGAATTGGTCCTTCGCCCCCGGCGCCCCGTCGACGTCCGGGACGAGGACGAACCGTCCAGTGACCAGCACCGTCTCGATCACGTCGATCGTGACCCGCACCCCAGCCGCCCGCGTCACGTCGACCACGCGTTCGACCCCCCCGCGCACCAGGTCGGGGTGGGCGGCCGAGATGCGCAGCCGGACCTCCCCGGGAGGGAGCGTGCTGTCGGCGGCGAAGTCGACGACCTGGACCTCGTCTACGCCCTCGATCCCGAGGACGGCGAACCGCAGCGCTCCGATCGTGGCGTTTCCCGCGCGCTCGAGCGCGTGCTTGGCCCGCTCGCGGAGACGGTCGTCGGTCTCGGCAACCCGACCCCCATCGATCGGCGCTTCGTTGGTTACGCCGCTGATCCCGGTAGGAGGAGTCGGCATGACGATGACGGTCCCCGCCGGGACGTTGCTCTCCGGTCCGGCCACGGCGGCCTCGACCCCGACGGTCACGCTCTTGGGGCTGTAGCGGATGCGTACCTCGTTGGGAAGCGCCGCGCCACCGGTGGGAGGGGCGAGCGCGATCGTGCGCTCGTCGCCGCCGAACGGCTTCGCTGGGTCGGCCACCAGCCCGAGCGGCGGCGGCTTCCCCGGGTCGAACGTGGTCGCCGTGGCCGCCGCCCACACCCCGAGGATCGTGCCCGACGCGGTGCCGGTGACCGCCGCGATTTGGTCGACCGTCTGCACCACCCCACCGGTCTGGGTGGCGAACTCCTCCCGCCAGGGTGGGATCGACGCGTCCGCGACCGACAAGAACGTCCGTCCCTGACGATCCGCGACCCGGCTCCGCGCCGGGATCTTGACCTCGTCTCCAGCCGCCGTCTGACGTGAGTAGGTCACGGCGCCGGTCGCCTTGATCGTTGGGATGCGCACCGCGCCGACCAGGGCCACGACGCTGTCGAGGGCGACGCCGGACGCCCCGTCGATGAACGCCCGCCGGTAGGCCTGGTCCATCTGCTCGTAGATCGTCGTCATCTCCCGGGCGACCGCCCGGACGAGCGTTCCGGCGACGCTCCCCTCGTTGAAGTCGGTCAGCCCGGACTGGCGCTCTCGGTAGGTGTACTCGACGTCCACCCGGGTCAGGTCCGTCGGCCGCCGGCCCCCGTCGACCCAGATCAGCCGATTGTCCGCGAACCGGTAGTCGCCGACGCTCGGGACCTCCCCCGAAGCCGGGGCGAAGACCGTGTAGACGCCGCCCACCCTCCCCGCGACCGACGTGATCCCGCTCGCCTCCTGCGGGAGCTCGTAGGCGTTGATCGCCTTCTGGAACACCGGCCGCCACCTCGCCGGCTGCTCGGTCCCGTTTCGCAGCCGGTCCTCGACGGCCGCGATCACGTCGGCGAACCCGGTGGAGAACGGATGGCCGGGATCGATCATCGGGCTCCCAACGCGACGTCGACGACGAGGTTGAGCGGCGTCGGCTCGGTGATCAGGTCGATGTCCATGTCCAGGCGGACGACATCGCGGTTTCCGAAGGGGACGCTCGCTCCGATCCGGCTCACCTTGACCACCCGCGGGTCCGCCTCGATCGCGTCCCGGGCCAGCGTCATCGCCCGGGCCTGGGTCCGGGCCAGGTTCGGCTCGCCGATCAGCTCCTGCAGGCGCGACCCGTAGTCCGGCCACCCGACCCCCGCCAGCTCGCCCTGGCGGACGACCAGGCGCATCCGGAGCGCCTGGCTGATCGTGTCCGCCCCGTGGACGAGGTCGAGGTCGCCGGCCGCTCCGACCAGGTCGAGGCCCCAGCTCACCTCGCGCAGGCGCAGGTCGTCGCCGAAGAGGGCGTCGCGGTCGGTCACGGGACGACCTTCACCCCGACCCCCGGGGTCGACTCGTCGAACACCGTCGCGTCGCCGACAACCTCGACCCGTACGCTCAGGGTGTAGCGGCCGTCGACCAGACTCGCCGGCAGCGTCCCCTGGTAGCGCAGGACACCCGGATGGTCGGGGTCGGGCGCCCACGGCCCGCGGTAGACGAGCTTCTCGTCGGCATCCGGCGTCACCGTCCCGATCTCGGGAGCGGGGTCGGCCACCGTGTTTCCGCGAGCGTCCCGGAAGACGAAGCGAAAGCGCACCCGGTTGACGTCCTGGTAGGGCTTCGTAGTCCACACTGACGGACCGGCCACCCCGATCGTGCACCCGGACCGACTGAGCGTTCCCGGCCCCTCCGCCGGGGCGAGCGCCGCCCGTAGGACGTGGACGACGCACGGGGTCGGGTCCTGCGCCCCGCCGGTGACCCCGCCGTGCTTGACCGCCGCCGCCGAGTCCTTGTCCTGGCCCGGCTGGTCGGTGACGGCCAGCGTGATGGCGTGGGTGCCCGGGGTGAGCGGGTCCTTCCAGACCCCCGTGGCCACCGGCCCGGCGGGCTCCGCGACGCTCAGTGCCGGGTCGGGGACCGAGTCGGTCAGGGCGTAGTCGTCGGCGCTCCCCGGATGGAGGCTCGAGTACCACCGGAAGTGCAGCTCGACCCCCCGGGCGAGCTCCGGCGCGAGCGGAGCCACCTTCCCCTGGAGCTCGACCCGCTCGGTCCCGCGGACGACGCTGTCGTGGACCGGCTTGACGATCTCGAGCCCGACCGCCGTCATTTCTGCCCCGACTTGTCGAGAACCGCGGGAGCGCCGGTCGGGAGGATGGTCGCCTGATCGCCGACCAGGTTCATCGGGATCCCGTTGGCCATGACCGTCGTGTTGCCGAGGCTCGGCAGGACGATCCCCGGCCAGGTCCCGCTGCTTCCCTGGAAGCACATCCCCTGGGTGACGATCGCCGCACCGCCGGCGGTCACCGTCTTGTTGAACGAAACCGGCACCTTCACGCCGAGGCCCTGATCGGCCGGGGGAGGGGGCGGCCCGGGAAGGAGCACGGGCACGGTGCCCATGCCCTCGGCTCCCTCGACCAGCACCTCGACCGCCTCGACCATCACCTTCCCGCCCGGAGGCTTGGGGGCGAGGTCGAGGGTACCCCCGAGGCTGAGCATCCCCTTGAGCACGAGGTCCCCCATCACATCCCCGTGATCGTGTGGCCGCTGATCTTCGTCCCCGGGCTGCCCCCGGCCGAGGACTGGACGGTCAGGTCGCCGGTGATCTCGACGTTCCCCTCGATCGCGAGCGTCCTGCACTTCACGCTCACCGGCTTGTCCTTGCTCGTGATGCTGATCTCCGAGCCGTTCTTCAGCTCGACGACGATGTCCGCGCCCGCCTCGATCCGGACGTCCCCGGTCCCCCCGTCGATCCTGATCGTCGTCTTCGCCTCGGTCCCGTCCCTGGGCTTGGTCACGTCCCGCTGGAGGAGCATCGTCCCGTCGGCCATGAACCGGAGATGGTTGAGCGTCCCGTCGGGCACCCGGTGCTCGAGCAGGACCTCGTTCTCCTGGGCGAGCGGCGGCCGCTCGTCGGCGTGGTAGAAGCGGCTGGTCACCAGCGGCTGGTTGATCTGGCCGTCGACCAGGCGGACGAGCACGAGCTCGCCGACCCGGGGCGGGGCGGCCGCGCCGACGTGGGAGACCCCGACCGGGACCCGGCGGAGCTCGAGGTCCTCGTGCTTGAGGCGGACGTCGACCTCGAGGTTGTTGTCGTCGTCCTCGGCCGCGTGCGGGTAGGTCGCCGTGACCACCCCGAGCAGGCCGTCGGCCCGCTGGGCGAGCTCCTCGCGAACCACCTGGCGGACGATCTCCATCGCGCTGGTCATGCCGCCGGCTCCAGGGCCAGGCGGATGTCGGTGACGAAGCCGACGCCTTCGCCGACCCGGTGGCGGAGCGCCCGGACGTAGCCGCTCCCATTCGCCAGGGCGTCGGGGTGGTCGGCGACCGAGAGCGTGTCGCCGAGATCGACCCCGGGGCGGCCGAGGACGCTGATCCGGACCTCGTGCGCCCGGCGGGCCCCGGCCGCCCGCCGCCCGGCGGCGAACCGATCGGCGAGATCCTTGGTCCGGGCCGCCGGGTCGATCACCAGGAGGTGGCGCCCGCCCGATCCGGACGACCCCCGGTAGTCGGCGTCCCTGGTCGTCAGCCACGACGCCGTCTTCTCGCCCTGGCCGGACACCGGGCTCTCGCCGCCGACGTCGACCGACTCCCAGATCACCGGAGCGTCGGTCGCGTCGAGCCCGAGCAGGTCGCTCCCGTAGCGGACCTCGCCTCCCCGGCCCGCAGCCGCCACGTCGCCCGGGACGGGGGCCGACGCTCCGACCACCGCTCCAAAACCACCCCCTCCCGAGTCGAGGCCCGCCGTCGCGCCCAGGGCATGGAACATCGCCTTGCCCGCGATGTCCGCGTAGAGCTCGTAGCCCAGGCGTTGGGCCAGGCCCGCCAGGTGGACGTAGCCGCTCGAGCGGACGTCGACCGCGAAGCGCGAGATGTCCGGCCCATCGTCGACCGTCCCGGCCGAGAGCCCGGCCCGCCCGAACAGGTCGTGGGCGATCGCCCCGGCCGACTGCTCCTGGTAGACCTCCCCGCAGTGGAGGTCGAGCAGGAGGTGCAGCCCCCCGAGGGCCCAGACCTCGACCCCGCCCGTCGCCGGACGCAGCCGGGCGACCGTCCCGGTGAACACCGCCGACTCCGACCCCCCGTACCCGAGCTCGAGCCCCACCGGGTCGTCGAGGCCGATCCCCGACCGATCGGACAGGTGGACCCGGAGGCCGTCGGCCGCGATGTCCATGTCGCGCTCGAGCACCAGGCGGGTCGGGCCGGCCATCGGGCGGTCGGTCGTCGCGACGACTGAGCCGATGGTCAGCGTGAACGTCGGGTGGGTCGTGTCGGCCATGGTCAGCCCCCCGCCGGCGCGGCCGGGGCCGGCCGCCCCGAGTGGTCGCGGGCCTCCTGCTCGAGCACGCTCCCGGCCCGTCCGTTGAGCAGCAGGTCCCACTCGTAGACCCCGAACAGGGGGAGCCCGAGGTGGAAGAACGGCCCGAACCGACCCTGCTGCTTGGTGTGGAACAGCTCGTGCTCGTAGAGGGTGTCGTGGCGCGGGATCGCCACCTTCCCCCCGTAGGCAGCCGGGTGGACCTCGCCCGGGGCGCTGAACTCAGGCAGCGACTCCCACTTCTTGTAGACGAAGAACACGTTCCCGAAGGTGAGCGCCGGGACGCTGGCGAACGACCCGAGCCACCCCCCGGAGAACACGAGCCCGAACGCGTTCAGCCGCTTCGAGGCCGCCGCCCCGAATTCCGGCGATTCCCAGTCGGTCTCGCCGCTCGAGAGCGCCGAGACCACCCACCGGACGACCTCGCCGATCAGGCACGTGATCTCGAGCAGGAGGCCGAAGATCGTGTTCGGGAGCGCCCAGACCGCGCCGAGCAGGGTCATCAGCGCCGCTCCGAACGACCAGTGGCCGTTGGGGTCGATCCGGTTGACCGGGTCGTTGGCGCAGAACGCGTACCGGTTGCGGATCCGCGGCCGCTGGAGCCATCCTCCGAGGAGCTCGGCCCGGGCGAGGGGCTGGACCGACCCGGGGACGAGCGGGTGGACCAGGCGCTCGTCGTCGGGGGCCCCGGTGAACGAGTCGGGCGTGAGGAAGCGGCCCGTCACCGGGTCATACCACCGCGCCCCGAACCGGTAGAGACCGAGGTCGGCGTGCCAGTCGCGACCGGCGAATCGGGGGCGGGTCCGGCCCGCCCCGGACGGGGTCCCGAACGGGCAGAACCGCCACTCCCCGGCCACCCCGCCGGTCTCGTCGGTGACCAGGTGGGAGGTCCCCTGGTGGTCGAGGTGGAGGAACGTGATGGCCTGGTCGGGGCCGCCGGGGTCCCGGATCTCGGCTATCGGTCCGAGTGGAGTCCGGACGATCACGCGCAGCGGGCTCCCGGCCCCGTCGGTGACCGCGACGAGCTCGTCGTCGGGCCCGTAGAGGTAGCGCTCGGTCCTCGCCGCGGGCCCGTAGGCCTCCGGGGACCCGGCCCCGGTGACGGGTGCCGCCCGGCGGACGGCGGCGAGCCGCCCCTTGTGGTCGTAGCTCAGGTGGGCCACGAGAGCGCCGTCTCGGAGAACCTCACGCAGCTCGCCGGCCGCGTCGTAGCGGTAGGTGCGCGCCCCGTCGGCGGCGCCGGCGTGGGTCCGCCGGCCGGCGGAGTCGTGCTCGTAGGGCGTGTCGCCCGCGTCGGCTCGGACCATCAGGAGCTCGTCCTCGTCGTGTTCGCACCGCGCCCCGGCCGTTTCGGGTCCCGTCGTCTCGACGCGGTTGTCCCGGGCGTCGTAGCCGTACCGCCAGACCTCGCGGGTTCGGTCATCCTCGACCCGGGTCAGGCGCCCGAGGTCGTCGTAGCCGTACCGCCGGGTCCCGTCCCCGATGATCCGACCGGCCGGATCATGGCGGTGCCGGCGTCCAAGCACGAGCCCGTCGCCCCGCCGAAGCTGGCGTTCGAGCAGGCGCCCGTCGACCGGGTCGGCCCAGGTCCGCTCGACGAGCCCGTTCGCGAGGGTGACCGCCGTCTCCCGCCGGGTCTCGTCGTAGGCGAACCGGGCCAGGGGCGCCGTCGCGGCGTCGCCGCCGAGCCCGATCGAGGCCGGGCGCCCGCGTTCGTCCCAGGCGTAGCGGACGCTCGCCCCGGGCACGCGCATCGCGGCCAGCCTGCCGTCCACGGCGAAGTCGAGTCGGAGCTCGAGCGTCACCCCGTCGAGCGTCTGGCGAACCCCGGTGATTCGCCCGACGTCGTCGTAGTCGTGGACGGTCGCCACGGTCGGGGTCCGCCCCTCCCGGACTCGGCCGGCCTCGTCGTAGACGAAGGCCAGGGTCGTGCCGTCGGCCTGGCGGACGACGACCAGGCGCCCGTCGGCGTCCCGGTGGAAGCGGCGGACGCCGGTCTCGGCGCCGTCGTCGACCCCGGCCAACCGGTCGTGGTCGTCATAGCTGAAAACGGTCCGGACCCCCCGGCGGACCACGGCCCCGAGGCGACGCCGGTCGTCGTACTCGAAGCCGACCCGCCCCCCGTCGGGCTCGACCAGCTCCGCCAGGTCCCCCCGGGGGTCGTAGCGGTACTCCGAGCTTCCGCCGCCCCGCTCCGAGACGACGGTGACGTCGCCGGCGGGCATGGCGATCGTCCGCTGGGCCCGATCGTCGGCCAGCCAGGCGACGAGTCGCCCCTGGGCGGCGGCGTTCGGGGCGGGTGAGGCCTCGGGTCGGGGGAGCTCAGGCGGCGAGGGCCGGAGCACTGGCCTTGTCCTTCTCGAGGGGGATGGCGTCGAGCATCGAATCGAACGCCTTGCGGACCCGCTGGAGCTCGATGTCGAGGCTCTTGGCGAGGTTCTCGGTGAAGTGCTTGAGCCGGTCGACGATGGCCACGAGGACGAGGCTCTCGAGATCCTTGGTGAGGCTCCCGGCCTCGGCGACCGCGTCGTCGAGCGCCTGGTGGAACGCGGTGACGATCCCCTTGAGCGCGTCGCGGACCTTGGTCACCTCGAGGTCGATGGCGGAGGCGATCGCGTCGAGGACCCCGTCGATCGCCTGCTTGACCGCGTCCGCGACCTCGTGGTAGGTGGCGTCGAGGGCGGCGCCGATCGCGGCCGGATCGATCGCCTTGAGCTGGTCCTGGACGGCGGTGAGGACGGCCCCTCCGTCCTTGGCCAGCTGGTCGGGATCGATCACCCTCACCTTCGCCCGGACCTCTGCGTACACGGCGGCGACGTCAGCCTTGAACACGAGTGGATCGACGAGGGTGAGGGCCCGGCGGATCGCGGCGAGGAGCGCGTCGAACCCGACGGCGATCCGCGCCTGGAGGGGTGCGACTCCGGCCCGGAAGCCCGCGAGCGACGTCTTCAGCCGCGGGGCGTGGGCCGACGGGCGGAGGGCGGCGAGGCCCTTGACGACGTCGTCGCGGGTGAGCGGGTCGTGCTGGGCGAGGAACGGCGGGACGATCCGGGCGAGATCGCGCCGGAGGTCGAGGTAGGGCGGGACGGCCACCGCCGGATCGAGCGTGTCGAGAGCCCGGCCGAGCACGTCCGACACCCGGAGGTGGGCGGCGGCGAGCTTGGCGAGGTCGCTCTGGGGGAGATGGGCGTCGAGCGTCTGGAGGATCCGGTCGAGGCGGGCCCCGACGGCCGCGGCGTCGGCCGCTCGCCCCGGGGGCGCTGCCTTGACCGCCGCTGCGAGCCGAGCCCGAAGGGCGGGCAGGGCGGCGGCGGTCCCGGGGAGGAGCACCGCCGGGTCGAGGGCGTCGAGGCGCTCGGCCCCGGCCCGGAGCTCGGCGACGAGCGCGCGCGGGTCGAGGGCGGCGAGTCCGGGGCCGAACGTCTGGCGGAGGGCGTTCGCCGCCTCGGTCAGGTCCTTGGCCGGGACCTTGCCGACCAGGGCGACGAGCTCGTCGAACGGGGCGTCGAGGAGCATGAGCGGAGTCGTCAGGTCGATCGTGGGGGGGATGGCTCCGGCGAGCTTCTCGGGGTCGTCGAAGAGGGCGACGCCGATGGCGTCGACGGTCGTGGTGACCTCGGTCAGGAGCGCGGTCACCGGGGCCGGGAGGTCGAGCCCCTTCAGGCCGGCGATGACGGCGCCGCTCGCCTTGGTCAGTAGCTCGCGCCTGAGCTTGTCGAGCTCATCGAACAGCGGGGTGATGTCGAGCTTCCCGATGACCTCGTCGATCTTGGTGTAGAGGCCCTTGAGGGGCGCGACCCAGACCGTCGGGTCGAGCCTTCCGACCGAGTCGACGAGGTCGTGGTAGGGCGCCTCGAGCGGCTTGACGAGCGCCCCGGGGTTGAGGTCGCCGAGACGGGCGAGGAGCTTGTCGACCTCGGCTCGGAGCGGCCGGAGGAGAACCTCGGCGTCGAGCTTGTCTATCTCCTTCTCGAGGCCAACCAGGAGGTCGTCGACCGGGCCGACGAGCTTGGCCGGATCGAGCTCGCCGATGAACCGGCCGAGGGTCTCGAGGGGCATGGCGACGAGATCGATGGCCTGGTCGAGGGGCATCCGGGCCTGATCGAAGATGCCCTCGAGCGTGGTGATGACGTGGCCCTCGACGTCGATCGCCTCGAGCACGGTCAGCGCCGCGGCGATGGCCAGCCGCTCGGGGGCCGAGAGCGCGGAGGGATCGATCTTCTCGAGGCGCTTGCGAATGTCGTCGATCTCGCCGATGGCCTCGTCGGCGAGAGGCTTGAAGCTGATCTTGTCGAACTCGGCCAGGGCGTCGGTGAGGACGCCGACGTTGTCCTTGGCGAGGGTCTCGAGCTCCCCGATGAGGTCGCCGGCCTCCTTGATCACCCGGAGGATCTCGTCGGTGACGCTCCCGAGGTCGAGGTCGGCGATGCCGGCGACGAGTTGCTCGACCTCCGCGGAGACCGTGTCGGCGAGACCGGAGGTGGCGGTGTCGACCTCCTTGGCCACCTCGGCCAGGCCGTCCTTGATCTGCTGGGTGACCTGATCGAGGTGGAGGGACTGGATCTCGGCCGCGACCGCCCCGAGCATGGCGTCGATCCCCTTCTGGATCTCCTCGGTCGGAATCTGGGCGATCGCCCCCTGGACCTCGACGAAGGCGGCGTGGACGGTGTCGCGGGCGGCATGGAGCCCGGCGGTGGCCACGGTGTCGTCGATGGTCCGGACGAGGAGCTCGACCTGGGCGGGGAGCTCGTCGCCGGCGGCGACGACGACAGCCCGGGCCGCGAGTCCGTCGAGGAGCCCGGCGAGCGCCTCGACGGCATCGTCGATCGTCGGGATCTCGCCGATGTCGACCGCTCGGAGCAGGGCGGCGTACTCGACCATGACCTGGCTGAGGTCGAGCCCGTCGAGCGCGGTGGCCAGCCGGTCGAGGATGTCGGTGACCCGGGCGATCAGGGTCTCGGCCGACCTCTCGAGATCGTCGAGCGCCTTGAGGAGGTCGGCGTAGGCCTGGGCCTCGGCGGCGGCGCCGGCCCGCTCGAGCGCGTCGATGGCGCGAGTCAACTCGGCCAGCGCGTCGGCGGCGGCGTGTTCGAGGGTGTCGATGACCGTGAGGGCGTCGGCGGCGATCGGGCCGAGCCCGGCAAGGATCTTGGCCAGTTCGGAGCTCACCTCGGCCAGGAGGTCGTCGGCGACTCCGATGAGGTTCCGCGAGAGGAACGCGAGGAAGTTCTTGCTGTTGGCGGCGAAGTCCTGGGCGAAGAGGACGAGGTCCTTGAGTCCCTCCTTGATCAGGGCGAGGGTCTCGGGATCGAAGACCTCGGCGGCGAGCCGGTCGAGCTCCTGCTCGAAGGCGCTGATGGCGTCGCCGATCACCTCCTGGGCGACGTCCTGGAGCTTGCGCCCGAAGGTCAGCTTGGAGAGCGGGCCGCCGGTCAGGAGGGTGTGGGCCCGGTCGTAGGACTTGTCGAGGCTGCCGACGGCGTCGAGCGCGGACGGAGGAATCGCGGCGTTGAGGCGCCCGAGGGCGGCCGGAAGCTGGTCGGAGAGCCCGGTGACGTCGACCTTGGCGGCGGCCTCGTCGACGGCGGAGATCGCCTTGCCGACGCCGGCGAGGGGGGAGTCCGGATGGCTGGGATCGAGCGTGGCGAGCTTGCCGGTCACCTCGCCGATCGCCCCGGTCGCCTGGCCCTGGACCGCGGTGATGCCCGCCGTGCTCGGTGGGGGGGTGCTCAGCGGGGACCCGGCCGCCGGAGACGGCGGATCGGGGGGGGCGGGGTCGGCGGGGTCGGCCATGTCTGCCTGCCTAGGCGTGCTTTCCAGGGGGAGCGGTCTCGGGGGGATCGGCCCCGGCGCCGTGTCCTGGGGGGGTCTCGATCGGAGACGGTGTCGAGCGATCGACCACGGATGCCCCGGCTACGCCAGCTTCGCCAGGGCGGTGACCGCGCTGCCGGCGGCCTCGGCGAACGGCGTGACCAGGCCCGAGAGCTTCTCGACCGGGTTTCCGAAGGATGTGCCGCCGAGCAGGGCGGTGAGGCCGGCGACCTCGGCGAGTGCGTCCTGGACGCCGTCGACGGCCCCGGCGGCGGCGTCGACCAGGCTGGTGTCGATGGCGCCGAGCGGGCTCGCGGTGGCCGGGGCCGGGGGCTTGACGTACTCGACGACGCGGCAGGCGAAGCCGAATTCGCTCGGGGCGCCGGCGCTCTGCTCGACCCGGAGGTCGGTGATCAGGACCCGGGTGAAGTGGAGGGTCTGGATCTTGTCGGTGTCGTCGACGGCGTGGACGAAGAAGTCGACGGGGTCGGTCGCCGTGTGGGCGCTCCGGAGCTTGTCGAGCTCGGCCGGGGCGTCGGGGCCGTAGAAGATGCCCTGGAGGTCGACCTCGACGGATGGCCGGCCGAGCGACTGCTGAAGATCTCCCGTCGCGCCGGGGACGGCATGGCGGACGATCCGGGCGCCCTCGGTCGTGGCGATATGGGTGAGGTGGGCGAGGGTGATGCCGGCGAGCTCGACGGGCATGGTCAGCGCCCCCCGCCCGACCGGCCGTACCGGCGGAGGAACTCGAACTCGAGCTCCGCGGTCAGTTGGTCCATGAGGTCGTCGGGGATCCGCTCGGAGGGGGTCAGCGGGGCGGGTGAGCCAGGGGCCGACGGCGGCCCGGCGGTCGGGGCCGGGGTCGGGGCCGCGGTCGGGGGCGAAATTCCGATGTCCGCCGCCGGGCCGGTGGCGGGACCAAGGTTGGAGGCGAGGTCGGGGGTGAGTCCCGGGCGGGGTCCGGGGGTCGTCCTAAGCTGGGCGGTGAGGGCGGCGGCGAGGGCGATCGTGTCCGGGGCGAGCTCGAGCCGCAGCGGGGTCTCGGGCGCGTAGCCGGGTCGGGGAGAGAGGTCCGGGGTCGGGCCTGGGGCGATGGGACCGGGGGGCACGCGGGGGGCGGCGCCGGGCGGAAGTGCGTCGGAGTGGCCGGCGGCGTCGGAGGCGGGGCCGGGAATCCCTGAGCCGGGGCCGGGGCCGAGGCCGGGGCCGGACGCCGAGTCGTGCGGGCGCCGGCGGTCTGGGGCGTATCCGTTGGGGCGCGCGCGGTCGAGCCGAGGCCCGGTGGCGGTCGGGGCGTCAGGTGGGCGGGTGCCGGGCGAGCCGTCAGCCGCGTCCCCGCGGGCTTCGGCATCCGCTCGAGACCCGTCGCGCCACGCCTGCGGCCAGGACGGGAGGCGGGGGTCGGAGCCGGGTGACGCCGTCCGGCCGACCTGGCCCGCGGGCGACCAGATGGGGGCGAGGGCTACGTGGGCGGCCGGGCTCCTCGTCCGGGCCACCGCAATCGCGTCGGTGTCCTCGTCTGGGCCTGCGTCGCCGAGCGCGAGGTCGACGAGCCGGGCGAGTCGGCTCCATGGATGGGTGGCGTCGAGCACCGGGCCGGGGGCGATCACCGGGGGGCGGAGATCCGCCTCGAGCCCGAGCAGACGAGCACCGGTGCGCTCGAGGCGGTCGACGGCGTCGATCATGCGCCAGCGCCGAGGTCGAGGAGGCGGCTGACCCCGGCGAGGTAGACGGCCACCTGCCCGGGGGTGAGCTGGGCGACCTGGTCTGGTGTCCAGCCGAAATGGCGGGCGAGGAGGACGTGCATCTGGCCGGCGGGGGAGGCGACGGCGTCGTCGAGGGCCTGTCCGTCAGCCGTGAGGCCGGAGATCAGGTTGATCCGGCTGACGAGGAACTGGACGAGGCCGACGTGGAGCCGGCGGACGCCGTCGAGTCCGAGCTCGGGCTCGACCAGGGACTCCTTGATCATGAGGAGCGGAACCAGGCTCGGGTCCTCCCGGGCGGCCCGGGAGATGGTGGTGAGGGTGGCCACCGTCAGCGGCCTGAGGCGGACGTGACGGATTGGTGAGCCGGGGTCGACGTCAAGCCCCGGCCGGAGGACCGCGGGGGGGACCGGGATGTCGTGGACCAGCGTGCTCGGACCCAGGAGATCCTGGGCCGAGAGTGAGGCCTCGGTCACCGACGCGGACACCGGCACGTATCACTTCTCTTCGAAGGAGACACGGAGCGCCTGGAAGGCGACCGACTCCATCACGAAGTCATCACTCGGGATGTGGTAGGTCCAGGAGGCGAACTTGGCCCCGAACACGGTGACCCGGGTCTGGTTGTCGGGAAAGGACGGGTCCTTGAGCGTCGTCACTATGTTCAGGGCCGGCTGGACGAAGTTCGCCGCGCCGGGGGGGCTGGCGGCCCCGTCACCGAGCAGGAGGCGTAGGAGCGCTCCGTTCACATGGGCGCGCCCGGCGGTGCCGGTGACGTGGACGACCCCGGGCCGCAGCTGGGTCGGGTAGCGCTGGCCGAGCTCGAAGAACGGCCGGATGGCACTGGTGACATTGACGGTGACGTCGGTGAGCCGGCCGACGACGTTGGCGAGGTCGTAGTTGGAGATCAGGCTGTCGGCGGCGGCACCCTCGGGTGAGCTGGCGTCGTCGACGGCGAACACGAGGGCGGCGTCGATGGCTTTGAACACGTTGTTGGGCATCAGGCCTCCTGGACCCTCACTTGAGGTTCATGACGACGCGGACGTACTCGATGCTGAACGTCGGCTGGAGGACCATCACGACGCTGACCTCTCCGGCGATCTCCTGGGCACGGGTGGCGCTGACGTCGAGGACGTAGCCGGTGAGCGACTCGTCCTGGACCATCCGGGTGAGAAAGCCG
>JAXDHK010000339.1:0-3325 GCA_034664545.1 Solirubrobacteraceae bacterium | reverse complement strand
ACGCCCCATCTCCGGTGGGTCCAGGGCCCCATGCTTGTCGCGTTGACCCATCTGATCGCCGCGGAGCAAGCGGCATGAGCCGGGTGATCTCGTCGGTGGTCGCGGCAGCCGACCGAACCGATGGTCGGGAAGCCTGACATGTGCGGGATCTGCGGCACGGTCGGAGTAGCCGATGAGCGATTGATCGGCGCGATGACCGCGACCCTGGTCCACCGGGGTCCCGACGGGGGCGGGGTCAAGCTCTTCCCGGCGACCGGACGCAGACCGCCGGCCGCGCTTGGGCACCGGCGTCTGAGCATCATCGATCCGACCGAACGCGGGCGGCAACCGATGACCTGGGGTGCCGAGCAACGGTACTGGGTGACCTACAACGGCGAGATCTACAACCACCGTGAGCTGCGCGGCCAGCTGATTGCCGAGGGGATGAGCTTCACCTCGACGTGCGATACGGAGGTGCTGCTGGCCATGTACGTGCGCTACGGCCGGGGGATGCTCACCCGGCTCAACGGCATCTTCGCGTTCGGGATCTGGGACTCGCACACCGGGGAGCTCTTCCTGGCGCGCGACCGGCTGGGGGTCAAGCCGCTGTACTACGCGCGGCATGAGGACACCTTCTGCTTCGGCTCGGAGATCAAGGCGCTGCTGCCGGCGCTGCCGAGGCCCCGCGTGCGTCCGAGCGCGGTGGCCGACTACCTGACGTTCCTATGGGTACCCGATCCGGACACGTTGTTCGAGGGCGTCTACAAGCTGCCCCCCGGTCACCTGGCGGTCTTCGCGAACGGCGAGCTCCGGGTCGAGCAGTACTGGGATCTCGATTTCGCTCCAGATGCCAGAGGCATCGCCGAATGGGCCGGAGACACGCGCGAGGGCGTGCTCGAGGCCGTCCGTCGACAGATGGTGTCGGACGTCGCGATCGGCGCGTTTCTGAGCGGCGGCATCGACTCGAGCGCGATCGTCGCCGAGATGGCACGGGTCCGGGACGCGCCGGTGCCGGTCTACACAGCCGGCTTCTCACCCGAGGATCTGGGCTACGAATTCGTCCCCGACGACGCCAAGTACGCCCGGGAGATGGCACGGACGGTCGGCGCCGAGCACCACGAACGAATCCTCAGCGCCGATGTGGTGTCGCTGCTCCCGAAACTGGTCTGGCACATGGACGAGCCGATCGCCGACCCGGCATGCATCACGACTTATCTCATCTGTGCGGCTGCCCGGGAGCAGCTGACGGTCATCCTCAGCGGCATGGGCGGGGATGAGGTCTTCGCCGGCTATCCAAGGCACCTGGCGACGCGCCTGGCCGGATGGCTGGACACGCTTCCCCATGGGGCCCGGCGGCGACTGCGGGCGCTCGTGGACGAGCGGGTCACGATGGGCGGCCCGGGGCGCCTGCGGGGCCCGCGGCGGAATCTGATGAAGCTCGCGCGGGGATTGGACGTCGCGCCAAGCGAGCGGTTCCTGACCTACTGCTCCTACTACACGGACGCCGAGCTCGGCCGACTGCTCACACCGGATACGCGGGCGGAGCTCCGGGGGCACGACCCGTTCCGACACCATCGCGACTACTTCGATCGGGTGACCGGAGCCGACTGGGTCAACCAGATGCTCTACGTGGACATCAAGACGTTCCTGCCGTGCCTGAACCTGGCCTACACCGACAGGATGAGCATGGCTGCCTCGGCGGAGGTCCGGGTACCGCTGCTCGACGACGAGGTGGTGGAGATGTCGGCGCGGATCCCGCCGGGTCTGAAGCTGCGCCGGACGACGCGCAAGTACGTTTTCAAGAAGAGCATGGAGGGCGTCCTACCGAGCGAGATCATCTGGCGACCGAAGGCCGGGTTTGGGGCGCCGGTCCGGTCCTGGCTGGACGGAGAGCTGAAGGAGCTAATGGACGATGCACTCTCGCCCCGCCGGGTGAGGGACCGCGGCTGGCTCGATCCCGTCGAGGTCGAGCGGCTCCGACGGGCAAACGCCGCGGGCGACGAGGACAACGCCCTGCGCCTGTGGGCGATCTTGACTCTGGAGCTGTGGCACCAGACGTTCATCGACGAGACCCCGGCCGCGAGGATGGCCGCATGAGGCAGGTGACGCAGCGCCTGAAGGACGGTCGCATCGAGGTTCTCGACGTACCGGTTCCGGAGATGTCCGAGCACGAGGTCCTGATCCTGCTGCGGGCGAGTCTCTTGAGCGCGGGGACCGAGCGGAGCAAGGTGATGACGGGGCAGAAGAGCCTGGTCGGGAAGGCTCGAGCGCGGCCGGACCAGGTGAGTCAGGTAGTCGCCAAGGCGAGGGTCGACGGCGTGCGCTCCACGATCGAGACCGTGCGCGCCCGGCTCGGCGAGCCTTCTGGCCTCGGGTACTCCGCCGCCGGCGTGGTGGCGGGAGTGGGATCCCGGGTGGCTGGGCTGGGGCCGGGGGACCGGGTCGCCTGCGGCGGAGGCAACTATGCGGTGCACGCCGAGGTGGTTTCGGTACCGGGCAACCTGTGCGTCAAGCTGCCGTCGTCGGTGGAGTTCGAGGCGGGGGCCTTCGCCACGGTCGGCGCCATTGCCATGCACGGCATGCGCCAAGCGGATGTGCGGCTGGGCGAGCGGGTGGCGGTCATCGGACTCGGGCTGGTGGGGCAACTCGCGGGAATGCTGCTCAGGGCGGCCGGCGTGACGGTGGTAGGTATCGACCTGACCCCCCGACTCTGCGAGCTGGCGATGAAGGTGGGGGCGGCGGATCTGGCGTTCGAGCGTTCCGGGCTCGACGGCGAGCTCCCCGGGAGGGCTCTGGAGTGCGACGCGGTGATCATCACTGCCGCCACGCCGTCCAGCGACCCGATCGCGCTTGCGGCCCGACTCGCCCGAGACCGGGCGCGGGTGGTCGTGGTCGGTGATGTGGGGCTCGATGTGCCGCGGGCTCCGTACTACGACAAGGAGATCGATATCCGCTTGTCGCGCTCCTACGGCCCCGGCCGCTACGACCCCGAGTATGAGGAGCGGGGCCTCGACTACCCGGTGGGCTATGTCCGGTGGACCGAGCGGCGCAACATGCAGGCGTTCGTCGACCTGATCGGCACGGGCAGGATCGACGTCGGGCCGCTGATCGCCCATCGATTCCCGATCGCTGACGCCAAGACCGCGTTCGAGACGTTGGTGGAGAACGACGGCTCTCCCTTGGGGATCGTGCTCGAGTACGAGCACGAGTTGGATGCCGTGCCCGACGCAACCGCGCCGTCGGCGCCGGCGCCGACGTCCAGGCGAAACAGTCCGATGCGGGCCGGTCTGATCGGGACGGGGAGCTTCGCGCAGAGAATCCTCATACCGGCGGTCGAGGCGGCGGG
>JAXDHK010000338.1:0-7339 GCA_034664545.1 Solirubrobacteraceae bacterium | reverse complement strand
GTCTACGACACGCTCCGCTACCGGGAGGCGCTCGAGCCGCTCGTGGCCAAGGAGGTCCGGACCCTGCTCGGCCGGCTGACCGGCGAGGTCGACGCCGACCGGGCGGTCGAGATCATCACCGCCGGGGCCGAGCCGCTCCGGGAGCTGATCGGGGCGATGCACTCGAAGCTGCTCCTGGCCGAGCTCCGCCGCCAGCGGCGGGCCGCCGGGTGAGCCGGGTCAGGGTGCCGTGAACCCGAGGATGAGCTCGGCCGTCTCGACCGGGACGTCGAGCTGGGGACAGTGCCCGATGCCCTCGAGCTCGACCCAGTCGGCCTGGGGGAGCCAGTCCCGGCGGAAGCGCACGGCGCACGCCGGGTAGGGGAGGAGCAGGTCCGCGGTCCCCCACACGATCCGCACCGGGCAGGTGATCCGCTCGGCCGGAAGGCCGTACCCCTCCCGGAGGGCGTACTCGATCAGCGGGAGGGCTCCCGTGCAGCACGCGGCCCCGGTCAGCTGGTGGGCGAGGAGCTCGGCCGGGATGTGCTCGAAGTTGGTGGCGGTGAACATGGTCGCCATCCGCCGGCCGGTGGCCGAGGCCATGAGCGCCCCGGCGAACGGGGCGGCCGCCTTGACCTGGTCGTGCATCGTCCGGAAGTGACCGAGCGTCCGCCCGAGCGCCCCGTCGCCCTCGGCCCAGCCCCCGGCCGGGGCCAGCGCGACCACCGAGTCGGCCCGGCCGCGGGCGGCGAGCTGGAGCCCGAGGTAGCCGCCGAGCGAGTTCCCGACCACGTGGGCGGTCTCGAACCCGGCCTCGTCCAGCTCCCGCTCGAGCTCGTCGAGGATGGCGTCGAGGGAGACCTCCGTCGCCAGAGGCGGGCCCCCGGCGTGGCCCGGGAGGGTCGGGGCGAGCACGTCGTGGCGGCGCTCGAGCGCCGGGAGCACGAGCTCCCAGGTCCGCCAGGTGTCGGTGAACCCGTGGAGGCAGATCAGCGGGGGGCCCGAGCCCCCGCGGTGCGAGGCGGTGAAGATCGACGGCCGGTCCGCTACCGGCGGGTGAGCACGACGACCGGGATCTCGCGCTCGGTCCGGCCCTGGTAGTCGTCGTAGGAGGGCCAGGACTCGGTCAGGAGCGACCACAGCCGGGCTCGCTCGTCGGCCTCAGCCGTCGTGGCCACGACGGGCACCTTTTCGTCCTCGACCTCGATCGTCGCCTCCGGGTCGGCCTCGAGGTTCTTGTACCAGGCGGGGTGGTCGGGCGCACCGCCCTTGGAGGCGATGACGACCCATCGGGCGCCGTCCCGCTCGTGGATCAGCGGCGTCGTCCGCTCCTCCCCGGACTTCCGCCCGGTGGTGGTCAGCAGGAGGATCTTCGCTCCCCGCCAGTGGTAGCCCCGGGCTCCGCCGGTCTCCCGGTAGACCCGGACGTGCTCGGCGCCGAAGAGCTCGTCGTCGGAGGCGGCCATGATCTGAATCCTACCCCCGGCCCCGGCGGGCCTCGACGTAGATCGTCCCGCCCCGGCCGAGCCCGATCTCGACGGCGGCCCCGAGGCCGGCGACCGGCGCCAGCGCCAGGGCTCCGACCAGGATCGCCCGGCGCCGGCCCGGGCTCTGGTCCTCCCAACGGGCCTCCGGCCGGCGGACCGCGTCGTAGAGGCTCGGGCCCCCCGGGGCGAGCCCGACGAGGCCGTGGAGCCAGCCGAAGACGACCTGCCCGCCCCGCCAGTGGCTCACCCGCTCGATCGCCAGCCCCCGATCGGCGAGGCGTCCGACGAGCGCCGGCCCGGGGATGTGGGCGAGGTGGCGGGGGAGGTCGAGGGCGAGCCACCGGTCGCCGAACAACCGGGCCTGGAGGCTCCCGGCGTTCGGGATGGCGACCACGAGCACCCCGCCCGGCGCCAGGCGGTCGATCGCCCGGTCGAGCTCGGCTCCCGGATCGGTCAGGTGCTCGAGCGAGTGCCAGAGGACGATGCCCGCCCAGCCGCCGTCGAGCTCGGCCAGCGGGACGTCCCGGATGTGCTCGCCCCGAGCCTCCCGCTCGAGCCCCACGGCCTCCCGGCCCCGGCGGCGCAGGGCGGCGACCAGGCTGCCCGACCCGGCCCCGACGTCGAGCACCGGGCCCTCCGGGGCGATCCGGTCGAGCCGTCGGGCCAGGGTCGCCCGGGTCAGTCCGAGCACCGCGTCGCCCGGGCCGCTGAACCGCCCCCCCGCCGGGCGGTAGGCCCCGCCGTAGGCCTCGGCCAGGGCCGCCTCGTCCGGCCAGGGGTCGGTGGTGGCCACCCCGCACCCCGGGCAGACCGTCCTTCCCCACCGGCGGAGCCCGGCCTCGGTGAGGGGCGCGGCGCACCACGCGCAGACCGTCGTCGGGCCATCGGTGCTCCAGGGGATTCCCGCGACCATCGTCGCTATTGTTGCGAACAGCCCTTGACTGACCAGTCAATCCATAATCTTGGGCTGCCGGTCGCGGCGGTTCAGATGAACGCGACGAACGACCGTGCCGCCAACCTGGCCGAGGCCGACCGGCTCACCCGGGAGGCGGCTCGGGCCGGGGCAGAGCTCGTCCTCCTGCCCGAGAAGTGGAGCGTCCTCGGCTCGGCGGAGGCTCTCGAGGCCGGGGCCGAGCCGCTCGACGGTCCGGCGCTGACCTGGGCCCGGGAGACGGCCCGGGAACTGGCCATCGATCTCGTCGCCGGGTCGATCGTCGAGCGCCTGGCCGATGAGGGCCGCGACGGGGGCGGGGGCGACGGGGGCGGCGGCGGGGGGCGGGACGCGCGCCGGCTGGCCAACACGTCGGTCCACTTCGGCCCCGACGGGAGCGTCGCGGCCGTCTACCGGAAGATCCACATGTTCGACGTCCTCGTCGACGGCGTCGCCTACCACGAGTCCCGGTACGAGCGGCCGGGCTCGGAGATCGTCACCTCGCGGACGGTCGGGGGGGTCGAGCTCGGCCTGAGCGTCTGCTACGACATCCGCTTCCCCGAGCTCTACCGGATCCTCACCCTCCGCGGGGCCCGGGTCCTCCTCGTTCCGGCGGCGTTCACCCTGGCCACGACCCGCGACCACTGGGCGACGCTCCTGCGGGCGCGGGCCATCGAGAACCAGGCGTTCGTCGTCGCGGCCAACCAGATCGGCCACCACCCGCCGAGCTACCGGTCGGGCGGGCGGTCGATGATCATCGACCCCTGGGGCGTCGTCCTCGCCCAGGCCCCGGATGCCGTCGGTCAGATCCAGGCCCCGCTCGACCTCCGCCGCCAGGAGCAGATTCGGGCCGACCTCCCGGCGCTGGCCAACCGGCGGCCCGACGCCTACCCGTGGCCGGCCGGGGTCGGGGGCTGATGGCCACGACCCGGAGCCAGGCCGCGGCCGACAAGCGGCGCCAGATCCTCGACGCCGCGGTCATCACCTTCTCCGACCGGGGCTTCCACGCCTGCCGGGTGTCCGACATCGCCGACCAGGCGGGCGTGGCCTACGGGCTCGTCTACCACTACTTCGCCTCGAAGGACAAGATCCTCGACACGCTCTTCCTCGAGCGCTGGACGGTGATGCTCGAGCGGATCCGGGAGGTCGACGCCCAGGCGGTCCCGGCCCGGGAGAAGCTCTGGGCGATCGCCTCGTTCATCGTCGATTCCTACCGTCACGACCCGAACCTGATGAAGGTGATCATCGTCGAGGTCACCCGGGCGGCCAACTCGTTCGGGGCCCGGCACATGAACGAGATCCGGGAGGCCTACGTCCTCCTCGGCCAGATCGTCGAGAAGGCGCAGGCCGCCGGCTCGTTCCGCTCCGAGGTCGCCCCCCAGTTCGCGGCGCTCGCCTTCTACGGCGCCATCGAGCAGGTCCTGACCGGGTGGATCTTCGGGGTCCTCGCCCAGGGTGAGGCCGAATACGAGCAGGCCAAGCACTACATCGTCGAGACGATCTGCGGGGGCCTCGACGCCCGGGAGTGATGCCCGGGACGCCCAACCTTTCCCCGCGGGCCCATCGGATCTGATTGACTCCCGCCAGATGAAGGATCCCCTCGTCAAGCGGCTGATGTGGTCGGGCCTGATGGCGGGTCTCGGCGCCGTGGCCACGGTGGTCACGACCAAGGTCGGGGCCGTCATCTGGCGGCGTCTGTTCGACGAGGAGCCGCCGGAGTGACCCGGCGATGACCGACGCCGGCTCCCCGGGCGGAGGCGATCTGCTCGCCCGCCTCGAGAGCACCGGGGTCCCGGTCGAACAGATCAGGGCCACGGTCACCAAGGTGGTCGGCGAACGTCCCGAGGTGGCGGTGGTCGGCGCGTTCGCCGGCGGCCTGCTCGCCGCGATGATCCTCAGGCGTCTTGGCGGCTGAAGACCCCCACCTGGCGGCCAGCCTCGCGCAGACGATCACCGAGGTCTCAGAGCGGGCGTCGGTGCTCGTGCGCGAGGAGATCGAGCTGGCCAAGGCGGAGATCTTCGAGAAGCTGACCAAGCTCCTCCGGGGCGCGGTGGTCGGGCTGGCGGCCGGGATCTTCGGGATCGTCGCCCTCCTCTACTTCCTCAACGGGTTCGCCTGGCTGATCTCGATCGAGCTGTTCCCCCGCGGCAAGTACTACGCCGGGTTCTTCGTCCTCGCCGTGCTGCTCGTCCTGCTCGGGGCGGCCGCCGGGTTCCTCGCCGCCAAGTGGCTCAAGGCCGCCGCCCCACCGACCCCGGACATGGCGATCGACGAGGCCCGCAAGATCCGGGCGACGGTCACGGGCGACTGATGGCCGGGCGCACACCCGAGGAGATCCGCGCCTCGATCGAGTCCAACCGTCTGGCGCTGGCCGTGTCGGTGGTCAGGCTCCGGGGCGAGGTCGCCGAGATCACCGACTGGCGCAAGCAGATCCAGCGCAACCAGACCGTCGTCCTCGCCGCCTCGGCGCTCAGCGGCTTCCTCGTCGGCGGCGGCCTCGTCGGACTCACCGGGGTCCTGACCTTCCGTCGCCGCCGGCGCCGCAAGGCCGACTGAGCTCAGGCGGGGTCGACGAAGCGCGTCGGCATCCCGCAGACGCCGAGCATTCCCGGCCCGGTGTAGGTCCCGATCACCGGGCCGAGCTCGGAGACGAACTCCGGCTCGGTACCGAAGATCTCGCGGCCTCGGGCGACCAGCTGCTCGGCCCGGTCGGGGGCCTGGATGTGCTGTACGACCCAGCAGTCGGCCCCGTCGTCGTGGCGGCTGCGCATGTAGTCGACCATGCGCTCGAACGCCCGGCCCGAGGTCCGGACCCGCTCGATCGGGGTTATCTCCCGCCCGACGGAGAGAATCGGCTTGATCTTGAGCGCCCCGCCCAGCCAGGCCTGGGCATTCCCGACCCGTCCCCCGCGTCGGAGGAACTCGAGCGTGTCGATGGAGAACCAGACCTTCAGCTCGGCCCGGGCCTCGTGGACCCGGGCGGCCACGGCGTCGACGTCCTCTCCGGCCCGGGCACCGGCCGCCGCGGCCAGGACCAGGCAGGCGAGGCCGCCGCAGGCGGTCTCGGTGTCGATCACGACGACCCGCCCGCCCCCGGCCTCGCCCCCGTCGGCGCGGTCGCGGCGCTCGTCGACCAGGGCCTTCGCCTGGGCCGCGGCGCCGTAGGTTCCCGAGATGCCGCCGGAGAGGTGGATCGAGACGATGTCGTGTCCGGCGGCCAGGTGCGGCTCGTAGACCTCGAGGAAGTCGCCGACCGACGGCTGGGAGGTGCTCGGAAGCTCGGTCGAGCTCCGGAGCCGGGCGTAGAAGTCGTCGTAGCCGGGGAGGTCGCTCTCGCGCTGGGATTCGTCGCCCCAGCTCACGTAGAGGCTGACCTGCTCGACGCCGAGGCGCCGGCGCAGGTCGTCCGGGAGGTAATGGGTCGTGTCGGTGACAACGGTGACCGGGCGCACGGCGCCACCCTATCCGACGCTTGCCGCCACGCTCGGGGCCCGAGGCGCTACGTTGACCCGATGGCGACCCGAGCTCGCGTCCGCTGGTACGGGTCGGCCGGGGTGCTCGTGGTGGCCGGAATCGTGGTCATCGTGGCCTCGGGCAGCGTGCTCGCCGAGGCGGTGTCGATCAGTCTGGTCTCCCTCGGGCTGATCGTCATGATCAGCCTGATGTTCTTCGAGGTCGGCTTGAGCGAGGACCGTGAGCGGGCGCGCGAGACCGAGCGCCGCCGCCGGGAAGAGGACACGCCGGCCGCACCCCGCGGCCTGACCCCGAGCCGCCGCCTGACCCCGAGCCGCCGGCGACGTCGCCGGGACTGAATCGCCGCCTGCACGCCCCTTCGGCCCGGGGCGGTACCCTGCGCATAAGTGGAGGCAACGGCTGACAACGGTCACGGCGGACGGGCCGGATCGCCGCGCCGGCCTCCGGCCGGGTCCGAGCGTGCCGCGGGGGAGGTCGCGGCCTACGTCCGGCGGGTGGTCGGGCCGGGGGTCCCG
Organism: Solirubrobacteraceae bacterium; assembly: GCA_034664545.1. GTDB lineage: Bacteria > Actinomycetota > Thermoleophilia > Solirubrobacterales > Solirubrobacteraceae > Palsa-513. Next base: position 952 of record JAXDHK010000338.1, on the reverse strand, counting down.
GCCGGCGTGGTCGCCCAAGCCGTCTCCGAGATCCGGCCGGTCGCCGCCGACCAGCGCTTCGACCCCGGGGACCTCGAGCGGGTGCGAAGCGTCGCCGTCGGCGAGCTCGAGCGCCAGGTCACGGCGTTCCCGCGGCGGCTCGGCCGTCTCGCCAAGCTCCGGTTCGGGTGTACCGCGGTCCCGCGCCTCCTGGTCGCCCGGGCGACCGGGCGCATACCCACCGCCGACGCCGCCCGGCTCTACCGCCATCTCGACGGCTGCCTCGAGTGCGCCGAGCTCGCCGGCCGGTTCGAAGCCGCCGAATGGAAGCTGCGCGGCCTGCGGGCGACCCCGGCGGCGGCCCCGGCGGCGATCTCCAGGACCGAAGTCCCCCCGGCGGCGCCCCTGCCGGCGATCTCCGGGACCGAGGTCCCGCCTCCGGCGCGTCTGCCGGCGATCTCCGGGACCAAGGTCCCGCCGGCGCCCCCGCCCGGGTTGCCAGCGCCCCGGAAATCGAAGGCGCACCTCCCGGAAGGCGCCCCAGCCGCCGCCGCCAATGGATCCGATCCTCCGGACGCCGCCCCGCGGCCCGTCCGGCCGGAGTCCGACGTGCCGCCTCCGGCCCGGACACCCGCTCCGACCGGGTCCGCCGGCTCACCCCCGCTGCGGTCGGGGCCGTCCCGGTCGGACGGCGCGCCCCCGCGACCCGAGCGACCGGCGGCGCCGCCCGCCTCCGCCGACCCATCGCCGCCGGCTTCGGGGCGGCGCTGGGGCCTCGGCCGCACCACCGGCCCGCGCCCGGCCGCCCGGCCCGCCGCCCCGCGCCCGGCCGCCGGGCCCCCCGCCCCGCGTCCGGCCGCCGGCCCCCCCGCGCGGCGTCCGGCCGCCCGGTCCGCCGTCCCGCGCCCGTCCCCGGCCCCGGCCGCCGGATCGGCCCCGGCCGTCGACTCGGTGCCGGCCACGGGCCCGGTCC
>JAXDHK010000337.1:0-4755 GCA_034664545.1 Solirubrobacteraceae bacterium | reverse complement strand
GCGCTACGCCGGATAGCCGGGATACAATCGGGGGAGGCGCGGTCGGTCTTGGGTGCCGACGCCGTCCCGCTCGTCCACCGGTGGTCGGAGCAGAGATCAGCGGGCCGGTCCGTCCTCGCGGCGGCGTACCGGAGGCTCAGCGCGTGCGGAGGCGAGGGAGGACCCGGATGGGTTGGAGGTGGCGGCGGCGGGGCGCGATGGTCGGGGCGGTGATGGCCGGGCTCGGCGTCGTCGGCGGTGCGGTCGGGCCGGCCTCGGCCGGGGCCGCGGCGTATCACGCCTACTTCTGTCACACCCCGTACGGGAACGTGGCCCCGACCGACGGGTGGAGCGCTTCGACCTCGGGGTCGTATGACTATGCGTTCGACGACTGCGCCGGCCGGACGACCTACGCCCTGACCGCAGCGATGGACGGCCAGGTGTCACATCCGGCGAATGTGAGTAGCGCGGCCTGGGAGTTCACGGCCGCCCAGGGGCTGGCGCTGGCCGGGGCCACCCTCTACCGCCACGAAGGGGTCCCGGGCGGGGTCGGGCCGAACTCCAGCTATGTGACGTTCCTGGCCACCCCGAACCTCCTCTACGACCCGGCCGACGTGATCGACAACTGCCAGGCCGACGCCGGGTGCCAGTCCCTCGGGACCAACGACGGGGGCTTTGACCCGAGCAATCGGGTGGTGGTCGGGGGAGGCCCGATCGCCGGGGCCGAGCACCTCTACATGGAGGTCTTCTGCGGCGGGGTCGACGGCCAGGCGTGCCCGCCGGGGCCGGGGTACTCCGCCGAGGCCGACCTCTACGCGGCCGACCTGACGCTGACCGACGTCCGGCCCCCGGACTGGGACAACGTCGGCGGGCAGCTCGTCAACGGGGGTGTCCTGACCGGGCAGGCCCAGGCCTGGTTCCGGGGCTTCGACCGGGAGAGCGGGGTCTACGCCGAGACGCTGAGCGTGGATGGGAGCCCGGTGATCTCCCGGGTGCTCGACGAGAACGGCGGCCGCTGCCGGGTGGTCGGCCAGGCGACCGACGGGCTGCGCGACTTCCTCGGACAGCAGCCGTGCCCGGTGGCCGCCAGCGCCGACATGACGCTCGACACCGGGCAGCTCCGGGACGGGACCCACGCGGCCGTGATCTACGTCGACGACGCCGCCGGCAACGTGTCGGTCGTCTGGACGGGGACGATCACCACCCGGAACGCCCCCCAGGGCGGGGCGCCCGACGTGACCGGCCTCCTCGTCCAGGGGCAGCGCCTGACCGTCGTCCCGGGGAACTGGTACCCGGTGGCGAGCTCCTTCACCTACCAGTGGCTCCGCTGCGACACCGACCCGACCAGCTGCCAGCCGATCGGGGGGGCCGTCGACCAGTCCTACGTCCCGGTCGCCGCCGACGTCTCCCGGCGGCTGGCGGTCGACGTCACGGCGGTGAACGCGGCCGGGTCGACGACGATCCGGACCTCCCCGCTCGGGCCGGTGGCCGACCCGAGCGGGAGCACGGCCGGCGGGGCCGGGTCGGTCCAGGCCCAGAGCGGGGGACTCGCCGCGGCCGGGTCCGGAAAGCCCGGCGGGGCCGGGGCCGGCGGGGCCGGGGCCGGCGGGGCTGGGGCGGGTGCCGGCGGGGGCGGCGGCGGGGTCGGAGGCGGACACGTGGCCAACGGGAGCCCGACGTGCGCGGCGCCCCACCTGACGGCGGCCTTCGGGACGGGCGCGGTCGGCCACGTCGGCCTCCCGGGCGGGGCGGTGCTCAGAGGGAGCCTCGACTGCGCCGGACGTCCGGTCCGGGGGGCGACCATCGTGGTCACGAGCGTCCGGTCGGCCGGGGGCGGAGGGCCGGTGGGGAGCGGGGTCCGGACCGGGGACGACGGCCGGTTCGCCTTCACCGTCCCGCCGGGACCGTCGCGTGAGCTCAGCCTGACCTACCGGGCGCTCGCCGACGCCGCGGCCCCGGCGGCCTCGGCGGCGGTCCGCCTCGAGGTGACGCCGTCGATCGGCCTGTCGATCCGGCCGCTCCGGGTCCGCAACGGTCAGACGATCGTCTACCGGGGCCAGGTCTTCGGCGGCTACATCCCGAGCCCGGGCCTCCCGCTCAACGTCGAGTACCGGGACGGCCGGCGGTGGCGGACGTTCGACCAGACCCGGGCCCGGGCCCGGGACGGGCGCTTCGTCTACCGGTACACGTTCCGGCGGACGACGATCCCGATCATCTACAGCTTCCGGGTGGCGATCCCCGGGACCGGGGTCCGGGGCTATCCGTACGCGTCGACCGGGAGCCGGCCCCGGTCGGTCCGGGTCGATCCGTAGTGGGGGGCGCCGGGGGCGGGACGGGCGGCGTCCCCGGTCGGTTCGCGGCGGCGCTCGCCATCGTCGGCCTCGCCGCCTGCGGGGGAGCGGGGGAGCCCGGCGGGCGGGCGCCGGGCGGACCGTCCGCGTCCGCGGCGGCGCCGGCCTCGGCGCCGGCCCGGGCGCACCGGCGCAGCCCGGTCGACCCGACCTACGTTCCGGTCACGGTGGGGCCGGGTCCGGGGTATCGGCCGCCGCCGGGTCGGGGGGCCGGGGGGGCGGGCACGATCGGTCGCCTGGCCTGCCGGCCGGGGCCGGGCGTCCGGCGGGGCGTGCATCTGGAGCTCTTCGCCCACGCCCACGTCGTGGTCGTCCCGGCGGGGATCGGCGTGCTCGGCCCCCGGTTCGAGGGCCCCTACGTCCGGGCGGGCCGGTGCTTCGGCCCGATGACCACGCTCGAGCCGACGGGCGTGGTCGAGCTCGCCGGGGACGCGAGGGGCCTCCGGCTCGGGGACCTCTTCGCGATCTGGGGCCAGCCGGTCTCACGGGTGCGGCTGGCCGGGTTCGGCGGGGGCCGGGTCCGGGCCTACGTCGACGGCCGAAAGGTCGCCGGAGACCCGGCGCGGATCGCCCTGCGACCCCACCGGGAGATCGTGCTCGAGATCGCCGGCCGCGTCCCGCCCCACCGGTCCTACACCTTCGCGGGCGGTCTGTAGCCGGGGGTAGCCGTCCGGGGTGACGGGGCCGTCAGCGGAGCAGACCGGTGGTCGGGACGGTGGTCCGCGTGCCGACGAGGTCCTCGCAGGTGGCGCGGGCGCTGGCCGCCGCGTGGTGCGTCCGAGGCAGGAGCGCTCGCCCGGATCGGGTCAGCCAGACGCGTGCGTTCTCACCGCGGGTGGAGAAGACGGGCACGTCGGCCTTGGCGACGACGGCACCGCGGGCGTGGATGGAGATCTGGCACAGACCGGGGGTCGATACGGCCAGGCGCACGAGGACGTAGCGCCGGCGCGGGGCAGCCGCCGTGGTCGCGCGCTGGGGCGGAAGCGAGAATCCGACCGTCGGCGCGAGCGCCGGACCGCCGAAGGCCAGGTCGGGCGCGAGGTCGGCGCCGAAGGCGGCCACGGCCACGTCCTCGTGCTCGAGCCCTTCGCCCTCGCCCGTGTACTCGATGACGGCCGCCGCGCCGGCGGCGATGACTCCGCCGGTCGGGCGTGTGGCGACCGCGCCGCCCCGGAAGCCGGTCTGGTTCAACGACGCCGCCTGGGGCTGGGCGTCATTGGCTCCCGGGGTCGCGTAGCCGCCGCCGAACGCCAACGCGAGGCTCCGGCCGGCGGCGCCGCCGTAGACCGGGTCGGGCGTCCCGTCGGCGTCGACGCCGTGGATCGTCACCGTGAACGCCTGACCGGGGACCGGGGCGTCGGCTCCCGGGCCGGTGACGAGGTCGCTGCCGGCCGGTCCGGGGATCAGCGTGCCGTCGGGCAGGGCGACCGCGACGGCGCCGAAGGACGGGTCCGGGGTGCCGTCGGGCCGGATGCGCACGAGGGTCGCGGTCGTCTGCTGCGTGTCGGTGGTGAGGACGTCGACCGCGCCGTCGGGCCGGGGGAGAAGCCCGGTCGGGAAGCCGGAGAGGGCCAGCGCCGCCCCGTGGTCGAAGCCGGGGTCGGCCGACCCGTTCGCGGCCAGCTCGCTCAGTCGGGAGGTCTTCCCCTCGGTCGTCGTCACCGCCGCCCCACCGTCCGGGAGGGCGACGACCGCCCCGGCCTCGTTGCCCGGCAACCTCGCGATCCCACCGCTTGCGAACGTCGGGTCCAGGCTGCCGGTCGCGGTGAGCCGGGCCGCCACCGCGGTCGTCGTGGCCGCGAGATCGTTGGCGTTCGTGAGGTCGTACCGACCGACGTTCCCGGCGACGAGGACCCGGCCGTCCCGGGACAGGGCCATCGTTCCGACCTGCACGCCGGGCATCGCGCTCCCGCCGGGCCCGAACGCCCGGTCCGGGGTCCCGTCGCCCAGCACATGGGTCACGACCACCTGCGGGCCCTCGAAGCGCGACCGGGCCGGCCCCTGGCTGGCGACGTAGACCGACCCGTCGGCCGCGAGTCGCGGCGGGCCGGGGAACGGGCCGTAGGTCCCGGCCTCGTAGGGCACGGCGAGCGAGACGACTCCGTCGCCGCCGAAGGTCGGGTCGGGCGCACCGGAGGGGAGCAACCGGGTGAGCAGCAACCGGCGCGCGCCGGCGTCGATCCCCGAGGTCACGATCCTTCCGTCGGGCATGACCGCGACTCCGGCGACGGCGAACGGGTCGACCCCCTCGCGCTGAGCGGCGGCGAACGGGACGGTGACCCGTCCGGGCGCGGTCAGCGCCGAGGCCGACGGCGGGACCACCATGACGCCGGCGACCAAGGTGCCCACCAGCAGGTCGAGGGCGTCCCGTCGGGAAGAAGTCCTCATGCTTGAGGGAACGCTCCGGGCGAGCGGTTGTTGCGGG
>JAXDHK010000336.1:0-9354 GCA_034664545.1 Solirubrobacteraceae bacterium | reverse complement strand
GGTGAACCGCCGGGGATCATCGGGTCCGACCACCGGGGCGACGGTCAGCCGCTCGTCCGGCTCGACCTCGGGTGGCGGGGCGTCGGCCATCGCCCCGCCAAGGATAGACCCGCGCTCCCGACGGTGGTCGGCGGTCAGGCGATCCCGATGACCTCGACCCCGGATACGGCGGCCGCCGCCAGGGCGAGGCGTCGGTCGGCGGTGACCAGCCGGGCGTCGAGCGCCTCGGCCAGGGCGACATAGACGGCGTCGTAGGACGAGATGTTCTCCCGGAGCGCCCAGACCCGGTCGAGCAGCGGCCGATGTGGCCATGCGACGACCGGCAGGGCGACGAGATCCGCGACCAGCTCCCGCGCCCGGGAGGCCGCCAGCTCACCGCGGGCGACCCGCGACCTCGCGGCGGCGCAGATCTCGACGTCGAAGAGGGCGGGCGCATCGACGCCCACCCGCCCCCGCACGACCCGATCGACCGCCTGGCCGGCGCGCGTCCCGAGAAGGAGCTCGAGGAGCGCGCTCGCGTCGCAGACGACCCGCCCGGAGCTCACCGGTCGCCGCGGACCTCATCGAGGGCGGCGGCGGCCCCTTCCGGAAGCTCGACGGCTTCCCGGGATCGGATCCGGTCGAGCACCTCGTCCATGGTCGGGCGCTCGGCGTACTCGATCAGGGCTCCGAGGGCCAGGTCCGAGAGCGTCCGGCCGTGCTCGGCCGCCCGAATCTTGAGCCGCCGATGCACGTCGTCGGGGACGTTGCGGACCTGGATGAACTTCATGCCCTTTCGATGCTAGCAACGCATTCACGCTGGTTGCATGCGTTCAGCATGTGCCCCGCCGCTCCGGGACGCGAGGCAAAGCGTGGATGGCGACGGCCTCCGATCAGCCGGGCCGGCGGCCCCGGACGACGACGACCTCCTCCTCGTCGCGGTCGCCGAGGAGGCCCCGGTCCCGGAGCATCGGTGCCCGGGCGCGGAGGATCGGTCCGAGGGGTCCGCGCTGGCGCTCGACCACCTCGACCTCGAGGCCCTGGGTCCGGAGGGCCCGGCAGGTCGTCTCGATGCCGCAGACCGAAGATTGGACGAGCAGGATCACCCCGCCCGGGGCAAGACGCGAGGGTGCTTCGCGGCAGATCCGATCGATCAGGGCCCGGCCGTCCCGTCCGGCGTCGAGGGCCACGGCGGCCCGGTGGCGGGGAAGGGTGTCGGTCTCGGCGGGGACGTAGGGCGGGTTGGTCACGATGACGTCGACCCGATCGTCCCCGACCGGCTCGAACAGGTCGCCCCGGCGGACGCGGACCCGGACGCCGTTGAGCGCCGCGTTGATCCGGGCGGCGAGCCACCCCCGGCGGGTGAGGTCGACGGCGGTGACCGCCTCGGCCCGGCCGCGGGCGGCGGTGATGGCCAGGGCCCCGGTTCCGGTGCAGAGGTCGACCACCCGCGCGCCCTCGAGGCGCTCCCGGCCGAGGGCGCCGGCCAGGAGCCAGGTGTCGCTCCGGGGCCGATGGACCCCCGGGAGGCGAAGCAGTCTCACCGTCCGGGATTACCCGGCGGCCCGACGGAGAAACGGGTGACCGAGGCGGCCCCGACCGGGGCCGAGCTCCTCGCTCGGTTCGATGCCCCCCGCCCCCTGACCATCGGGGTCGAGGAGGAGGTGATGGTGCTCGACCCGGAGACCCTCGACCTCGCCCCCCGGGCGACCGAGGCCCTGGCCCTGGCCGGCCTCGACACCGACCCGCGCTTCAAGCTCGAGCTCCCGGCCTCGCAGCTCGAGATCGTGACCCCCCCGGCGGCGAGGATCGACGAGATCGAGCGGGCCCTCTGGGCCGCCCGGGCCGCCCTGGCCGCCGGGGTCGACGGACGGGTCGGGCTGGCCGTCGCCGGAGCCCACCCGTTCGCCAGCGCCCAGGGGGCCCTCCGGGGCGGGCCCCGGCTGTCGCGCCTCGAGTCCGAGTACGGGCCGATCGCCCGCCTCCAGCTCATCTGCGGACTCCACGTCCACGTGGCCCTGGCCGGGGCCGACCGGGTCCTCGCCGTCCACAACGCCCTCCGGGCCTACCTGCCCGAGCTGTCGGCCCTGGCCGGGAACGCCCCGTTCTACGGGGGCCTCGACTCCGGGATGGCCTCGGTCCGCCCGACCATCGCCTCCGTCCTCCCCCGCCAGGGCGTCCCCCCGCCCCTGGCCACGTGGGACGAGTTCGCCGCGGATCTCCGGTGGGGGCTGGCCGGTGAGCGGCTCGGGGGCCTCGGGGAGTGGTGGTGGGAGCTCCGACCCCATCCCCGCCTCGGGACCCTCGAGGTCCGGGTCCCCGACGCCCAGACCACCGTCTCCGAGGCCGCGGCGGTCGCGGCCGCCGTCGCCGCCCTGGTCGTCCGCCTCGGCGAGCGCCACGACGCCGGGGAGCTTCCGCCCCCGACCCCGGAATGGCGGATCCGGGAGAACCGGTGGTCGGCGGCCCGGCACGGGGTCGACGGGACGATGGTCGACCTCGAGACCGGGCGCCTTCACCCGACCCGGGAGCGCCTCCACGCCCTGCTCGACGAGCTCGCCCCGGCGGCGGCCGGGTTCGCCGATCCCCGCCACCTCGACCGGGCCCACCTCCTGGCCGAGCACAGCGGGGCCGTCCGCCAGCGCGAGGTCGCCGCCGACGGGGGGCTCCCCGGCCTGATGGACTGGCTGTCGGACCGCTTCCTCCAGGAGCCCGGGGGCGGTTAGCGTGTGGGCATGAACCCCGACCCGACCGCTTCCCCCGGGAGCCCGGGGGCGGTTAGCGTGTGGGCATGAACCCCGACCCCGGGAACCCCCCAACCCTCCGGTCGCTCCCGTCGGTCGAGCGCCTGGCCGCCCGCCTCGACGCCCCCCACCCGCTGGCCGTGGCGGCCGCCCGGGCGGTGATCGCCGAGCGCCGGGCCGAGCTCGTGGCCGGGGACCCGGCCGAGGAGAACGGCGACGCCGACGAGGCCCTCCTGACCCGGGCCCGGGCCGCGGTCGCCGCCCTGGCCCGGCCGTCCCTCGGCCGGGTGATCAACGCCACCGGGGTGATCGTCCACACCAACCTCGGCCGGGCTCCGCTCCCGGCGGCCGCCCGGGAGGCGGTGGCCCGGGTGGCCGACGGCTACGGGAACCTCGAGCTCGACGTCCCGGCCGGGGCCCGGGGGTCCCGCCGGGTCCACGTCGAGGGGCTCCTGCGCGAGCTGACCGGGGCCGAGGCCGGGCTCGCCGTCAACAACGGGGCGGCCGCCGTCCTGCTCGCCGCCGCCGCCCTCGGCGGGCCGGGGAAGGGGATCGTGGTCAGCCGGGGCCAGCTCGTCGAGATCGGCGGGGGCTTCCGGATCCCCGAGGTGATCGCCCAGTCGGGGTCCCGGCTGATCGAGGTCGGGACGACCAACCGGACGCGCCTGGCCGACTACCGCCGGGGCCTCGAGGCCCCGGACGCGGCCGTCGTCATGCGCGTCCACCCGTCGAACTTCCGGACCGTCGGCTTCGCCTCGGAGGTGTCGACCCCCGACCTGTGTCGGCTCGGGGCGCCGGTGATCGACGACGTCGGCTCCGGGGCGCTCGAGCCGATCGAGGACGAGCCGACCCTCCGGGGGTCGGTCGCCGCCGGGGCGGCCCTCGTCTGCTGCTCGGGCGACAAGCTCCTCGGCGGGCCGCAGGCCGGGATCCTCGTCGGCCGGGCCGAGGCGGTCGAACGGGCGGCGTCCCACCCCCTGGCCCGGGCCCTGCGGATCGACAAGCTCTCCCTGGCGGCGCTCGAGGCGACCCTCCGCCTCCACCGGGAGCCCGACCGGGCCCGGCGGGAGATCCCGGTCCTGGCCATGCTCGGGGCCTCCGAGGACGAGCTGGCCGGCCGGGCCGAGCGCCTCCGGGCGGGGCTCGAGGCGGCCGGGGTGGCGGCCCGGATCGGCCGGGCCACGGGGCGGGTCGGCGGGGGGGCGCTGCCGCTGCTCGAGCTCGACGGTCCGGTGGTGGAGCTCGATCGGGTGCTCGCCGGGCCCCTGCGCCGGGCCAGCCCCCCGGTGGTCGGCCGAGTATCGGACGGCCGGCTCCTGCTCGACCCGCGGACGATCGCCGACGACGAGGTCGACGCCGTGATCGCCGCGGCCGCCGGGTCCCGCGCCTCCGATCCGGCCGCCCCCCCCACGCCGTGATCGACGCCGACTCCGGGGGCGGGCCCTCCGCACCGGGGCCGGCCACGCTCGGGACGGCCGGCCACGTCGACCACGGGAAGACGGCCCTGGTCGGGGCCCTCACCGGGGTCGAGACCGACCGGCTGGCGGCCGAGCGCCAGCGGGGGATCTCGATCGAGCTGGGCTACGCCCCGCTGACCCTCCCGAGCGGGCGGCGGGTCTCGGTCATCGTCGTGCCCGGGCACGAGCGCTTCGTCCGGACGATGGTGGCCGGGGCGACCGGGATCGACGCCTTCCTGATGACGATCGCCGCCGACGACGGGGTGATGCCCCAGACCCGCGAGCACGCGGCCGTCCTCCGGGGGCTCGACGTCCGCCCGGGGCTCGTCGCCGTGACCAAGGCCGACCTCGCCGATCCGGGCCGGGCCCTGGCCGAGGCCGGGGCGCTCCTCCCCGGGGTCCCGGCGATTCCCGTCTCGGTTCGCACCGGCGCCGGCCTCGACGAACTCCGGGCCGGACTCGAGCGGCTGGTCGCCGGGCTCCCCGGCCGTCCGGCCGCCGCCGGGCCGGCCGTCCTCCACGTCGACCGGGCGTTCACGATCAAGGGGGCCGGAACCGTGGTGACCGGGACCCTCTGGTCGGGCGAGATCGTCCGGGGCGGCGAGCTGGTGCTCCTCCCGCGCGGCCTCCGCGTCCGGGTCCGGGGCGTCCAGGTCCACGACGAGCCCCGGGACCGGGCCGGGGCCGGCCAGCGGGTGGCGGTCAACCTCGCCGGCCTCGCCGTCCGGGACGTGGCCCGGGGCGACGTCCTCGCCGGGGTCGACGCCCCGGCCCGGTCGACCCACGTCGTCGACGCGGCGCTCGAGTTCGGCGAGCACCGCGAGCGGGAGCCCGAGCACGGGGTCAGGGTCGCGGTCCACCACGGGACCCGCGAGGCCCCGGCCCGGCTGCATCGCCTCGGCGGGCGGTTCTGGCAGATCCGACTCGAGCGCGCCCTGGTCGCCGCCCCCGGCGACCGCCTGGTCATCCGCCGGCTGGCGCCCCCGGACACCCTCGGCGGCGGGGTGGTCCTGGACCCGGGGGCCCGCCGGCACCCGACCTCCAACGAGGTGATCGTCCGGCTGACCCGCCTGCATCGGGGGGAGCCTCCGCTCCCGCCCGAGCCGCCCCGCCCCGGCCGGCCGAGCCCCCCGGTCGCCCCGGCCCCCCCGCCCCTCTCCGCGGCGGCGATCGCGCTCGAGCACCAGCTCCGCGACGCCTGGTTCGAGCCCCCGGCCGAGGCCGAGGTCGACGCCGCCGCCCTGGCCGAGCTCCGCCGGGCCGGCCGGGGGATCCGGGTCGGGCGCACCCTCCACTACCACCGGGACGCCCTCGAGGAGATCGAGCGGCGCCTGGTCGACGTCGTCGCCCGGGAGGGCGCGATCACCCTCGGCCGCCTTCGCGACGAGCTAGACACGAGCCGGAAGTTCGCCCAGGCCCTGCTCGAACACTTCGACGGGGAGAAGCTGACCCTCCGCCGGGCCGACGACTCCCGGGTCCTCCGCCGCCGCCGCTGAGCCCCGCCCGCCGCCGCGCCCCGCCGACCGCCGGGTCCGTCGCGCCGGGCCGCCCCTCGGCGTGGCCGCACCCCGTGCGGGGCAGAGCCCAGGCCCCCGGCGGAGCCCGAAGGGCGGAGCCCATATGGACCGCCTCGGCGCCGGGCGGGACCGCCTGTCGCGGGGCCAACCCGTATCCTCGGTCGCCATGGCCACCTGCCTCGTGACCGGAGGTGCCGGGTTCCTCGGGTCCCACCTGTGCGACGAGCTGCTGCGGCGCGGACACCGGGTGATCTGCGTCGACAACCTCGAGACCGGGTCGCTGGTCAACATCACCCACATCCGGGCCCCGGCCGACTTCGTCCTGCTCCACCGGGACATCATCGAGCCCTACCACGTCGAGGAGCCGGTCGACTTCGTCTACCACCTCGCCTCCCCGGCCTCGCCGATCGACTACCTCCGGCTGCCCCTCCACACCCTGAAGGTCGGCTCCTACGGCACCCACCACACGCTCGGGCTGGCCAAGGCCCACCGGGCCCGCTTCCTCATCGCCTCGACCAGCGAGGTCTACGGCGACCCGAAGGTCCATCCCCAGACCGAGGACTACTGGGGGCACGTCAACCCGATCGGCCCCCGGGGGGTCTACGACGAGGCCAAGCGCTACGCCGAGGCCCTGACCATGGCCTACCACCGCCAGCAGGGCGTCGACACGGCGATCGTCCGGATCTTCAACACCTACGGGCCGCGGATGCGCCCCCACGACGGCCGGGCGATCCCGACCTTCCTGCGCCAGGCCCTGGCCGACCGGCCGCTGACGATCTTCGGGGACGGGTCCCAGACCCGGTCGTTCTGCTACGTGACCGACCTCATCCGGGGGATCATCGCCCTCGCCGAGTCGGGCCACCACCACCCGGTGAACGTCGGCAACCCCAACGAGTTCACCCTGCTCGAGCTCGCCCAGATCGTGATCGAGCTGACCGGGTCGCGCTCGGAGATCATCTACGAGGCGCTCCCGACCGACGATCCCAAGCAGCGCCGACCGGACATCACGCTCGCCCGCCAGCTGCTCGACTGGGAGCCCGAGGTCGACCTCCGCGAGGGGCTCCGGCTGACGATCGAGCGCTCGGGCCACGAGCGCCTGCTCGGCTACGCCGCGCCCTAGTGCCGACGCCCCGGCCCGGGCCGGCGACCGGCGGGCCGGCCCCGACAATCGCGCTACATGTGCGAGAGTTGCGCGTTAGAGAGAGCGTATGACTCGATCCCGAGGGGTAGTCCGCGCCGTGCCTGAGTCGGAGGGAGCAGTCGAGGATCGAACCGGCCGGACCCCGTCGACCCCGGCCGGCCTCCTGCGCCAGAGCGCCGAGCTGACCGGCCGGGACGTCCGGGCCAAGCGCCCGCCCCAGCTCTCCTTCCTCCTGCGCCTCGACACCCTCCGGCGCCTGGCCCGCGTCCTGACGCTCCTCGGCCTCGACTTCGCCGGCGTCTTCCTGGCCATCTTCACCGCCCTCTGCCTCAAGGCCGAGGTCCGCAGCCACCTCGACGTCGCCGGGGTCTTCGAGCAGACGAAGGGGTTCGTCGCCTTCGCCTACCTCGTCACCGCCCTGCTCTTCGCCCGGTCGAGCCTCTACGCCGACCGGGCGATCCGGCCGGGCCTGACCCGGATCCTCGCCTCGCTCTTCCAGGTCGCGCTCGTCGCCCTGATCTTCGCCGTGGTCAACGGCGACGAGTTCTCCTCCTACTACCTCTTCTACGGGTCGCTCGTCTTCGCCCTGATCTACGTCTCCTCGCTGCGCTACCTCTACGAGTCGGTCTCCGGGGTGCTCCTCCGGGCGGCCGGGTACCGCCGGCGGGCGGTCGTGGTCGGGACCGGCGGCCACATCGAGGCGGTCGCCCACGCCCTCGGCTCCGGGCCCCACCAGACGGTCGACGTCGTCGGCTTCGTCTCCCTGACCCCCCGCCCCGACAACGGGATCCGCTCGCTCGGGACGCTCGCCGGGATCGGCGAGGTCATCGACGGCCACCGGGTCGACGAGGTCATCATCGCCGACTCGGACTTTCCCGAGCAGCAGGCGCTCGAGCTGGTCGACCAGTGCCATCAGCGCGGCGTCCGGGTCCGGATCGCCCCGTCGACGATGGAGATCCTCATCCATCGGGCCGAGTTCGTCCCCGGCCAGTCGGTCCCCCTGTTCGAGCTCAAGCCGCCCGTCTTCGAGGGCGTCGACTTCGTCGTCAAGCGGGCGTTCGACCTCGTCGTCGCCACGCTCCTGCTCATCCTCCTCAGCCCGGTGCTCGCCGTCGTGATCGCCGCCGTCCGCCTCAGCTCCCGGGGACCCGTCTTCTACCGGTCGATCCGCCCGGGGATCGGCTGCGTCCCCTTCCCGTGCCTGAAGTTCCGGACCATGCGCAACGACGCCGACGAGCGCCAGGCCGACCTCGAGTCGCAGAACGAGGCCTCGGGCGCCCTGTTCAAGATCCGCCAGGACCCCCGGATGACCAGGGTCGGGAAGGTGCTCCGCCGGTTCTCGCTCGACGAGCTCCCCCAGCTCCTGAACGTCCTCCGGGGCCAGATGTCGCTCGTCGGGCCCCGACCGCTCCCCCAGCGGGACTTCGAGCGCCTCGAGGACTGGCACATGAAGCGCTACCTCGTGCTCCCCGGGATCACCGGCCTCTGGCAGGTGTCCGGGCGCTCCGAGCTCGACTTCGACGATCTCGTCAGGCTCGACTTCCTCTACCTCGAGCGCTGGTCAGTCTTCCTCGACCTGACGATCCTGGTCAAGACGGTCCCGGCCGTCTTCACCCGCCGCGGGGCGTTCTGAGATGGACGTCGTTGTGAAGGGCGTTTTGGCGGTCTGGTCATGGCGGTGGGTGCCGGGGCCGGCGACCAGCGCGAGGTCAACGACGCGCGGGTCGGAACCGTAGGACAGTGTCCGGTCGTGAGCGACCGTGGCTCGCACTAGAGTCGCCAGTCGGAATCGCATAGAAGGCCCGAGGGTCCTCCGGGCCTCGCGCGCTGGTCGCCCGGCCCCAGCAGAACAAACCGGAGCCCCCGGGCGGCCGGGCCGGGCGGCCGGGTCGATCCACGCTCTCGCTCACCGGGGCGGGTCGCCCGGCGGGGGGCGCGCCGCCCAGCCGGCCGACCATAATCCGGCCCGATGCCGCGCGACCTGCTCCGCTACCGCTACCTCTTCGAGCAGATGGTCCGCCGGGAGCTCCGCCAGAAGTACAAGGGATCGGCCCTGGGCGTGCTCTGGTACCTGGTCAACCCGCTGGTCCTCATGGGCGCCTACACGATCATGTTCACCTACGTCCTCAAGAACGGCTTCCACCTGCGCGACTACGCGCTCTTCGTCCTGGTCGGGATCGTGGTCTGGACCTTCTTCCAGCAGGCCCTGCTCGGGGCGGCGACCTCGCTGCTCGACCAGGGAGCGCTCGTGCGCAAGGCGCTCTTCCCGCGCCAGACCATCCCGGCCACCGTGGTGACCGTCCAGCTGGCCACGTTCTGCACGATCCTCCTGCTCATCCTCCCGATCGTCCTCGTCGTCCACGGGTCGCTCACCGGGTGGCTCGTCCTCCTGCCCGCCTACGTCGTCCTGCTCTTCCTCTTCACCCTCGGCCTCGGCCTCGGGGCCGCCGTGCTCCACGCCCACTTCCGCGACGTCGCCCCGATCCTCGGGGCGGCGCTCCTCCCGTGGTTCTTCA
>JAXDHK010000335.1:0-3563 GCA_034664545.1 Solirubrobacteraceae bacterium | reverse complement strand
GCGGCCGGTCGGCCCTGTTCGGCATCGACTCCTGGGGCGACCCGGTGGCCGCCCACCGGCGGGTCGCCTACGTGGCCGGCGAGCCCTTCCTCTGGCCGTCGCTGACCGGGATGGAGACGCTCGAGTTCCTGGCCCGGGTCCGGGGAGCCACCGACCGGGACTACCGCCAGACGCTGATCGAGCGCTTCCACCTCGACACGACCAAGAAGGTCCGGGCGCTGTCGAAGGGCAACCGCCAGAAGGTCCAGCTCGTGGCCGCGCTCGCCACCCGGGCCGACCTCCTGATCCTCGACGAGCCGACGAGCGGCCTCGATCCGCTGATGGAGGTCGCCTTCCGGGAGACGGTGCACGAGGCCAAGGAGAACGGCCAGACCGTGCTCCTGTCGTCCCACATCCTCAGCGAGGTCGAGGCGCTCTGCGACCGGATCGGGATCCTCCGAGCCGGGCGCCTGGTCGACGAGGGCACGCTCGGGGAGCTCCGCCATCTGAGCGCCCAGACGATCGAGGTGACCTTCGCCGGGCCGCCACCCCCCGAGCTGGACGGACTCGACGGGGTCCACGCGACCGGCGCCGGCCCGAACGCCCTGCGCCTCGAGGTGACCGGGAGCATCGGGCCGGTGATCGCCGCCCTGGCCGACCACCCGGTGGTCTCGCTGGAGACCCGGGAGCCGTCGCTCGAGGAGATCTTCCTCCACCACTACGACGGCTCGGGGCCACCGGGTGCCGCCGGCAGCGGGGGCTAGCGGCGCCCTGATCCGCCTGGCCTTCCGGGCGTCGCGGACCCGGGCGATCGTCTTCGGCTACCTGTTCGCCGGGATCGCCTACGCCACCGTCGCCGGCTACGCGGCGGCCTACCCGACGCGGGCCGGGCGCCTGAAGCTGTCGGCGTCGCTCGGGACCAACCACGCCCTGCGCCTGTTCTACGGCGAGCCCCACGACCTCCTGACCGGCGGGGGCTACGCCGCCTGGCGGGTCGGGGGGATCTGCACCATCCTGGCGGCGGCCTGGGCGATGCTCGCGGCGATCGGCGTGCTCCGGGGGGAGGAGGACGCCGGCCGGGCCGAGCTCGTCCTCTCGGGGGTCGTCGGGCGCACCGGGGTCTACGTCACGGCGCTCACCGCCATCGGCGCGGCCACGGCGATCCTCTGGACCGCCGCCTTCGCCGCCCTGGCCGTCGGGGGCCTCCCGGTCGGGGGGTCGGCCTATCTGGCCCTGGCCATCGTCTCGGTGGCGCCCGTCTTCGCCGGGGTCGGGGCCGTCGCCGGCCAGCTGGCCTCGACGCGCCGCCTGGCCACCCAGCTCGGGGCCGGGGTCCTCGCCTTGGCCTTCGTCCTGCGCGTCGTCGCCGACACGTCGCCGGGCCTCGGGTGGGTGCGGTGGACGACGCCGCTCGGATGGAGCGAGGAGCTCCGGGCGTTCACCGGGCCCCACCCGGCGGTCCTCCTGGTCCTGGCCGCCGCCGCGCTGGCCCTCCTGGCCGGGGCCGGTCGCCTGGCCCGGGACCGGGACATCGGGGCCGGCCTGATCCCGGCCCGGGACCGGGCCGAGCCGCGCCTGGGCCTCCTGTCGTCCCCGACGGCCCAGGCCCTGCGCGCCGAGCGGGGGAGCCTCGTGGCCTGGGTCGTGGGAACCGGGTTCTTCGGCTTCGTGATGGGGACGATCTCGACGAGCGTCGCCGGGGCGGGCCTGTCGGCCTCGACCGAGCGCCAGCTCGCGAAGATCGGGGCGGTCTCGATCTCCACGCCGACGGGGTACATCGGCTTCGTGTTCCTGTTCTTCGTCCTCGCCGTCAGCCTCTACGCGTGCTCCCAGATCGCCGCCGCCCGGGCGGAGGAGTCCGCGGAGCGGCTGGAGACGCTGCTGGCGCTCCCGCTCGGCCGGGGCCGCTGGCTCACCGGGCGCCTGGCCCTGGCCGCCGGGGGGGCCGCGGCGATCGCGGCCACGGCCGGGGTCTCGGTCTGGGCGGGGGCCGCCACCCAGGACGCCGGGGTCCCCCTCCCCCGCCTGCTCGAGGCGGCGGGGAACTGCATGCCGGCGGGGCTCCTGTTCCTGGCCCTGGCCGCCCTGGCCTACGCGACCGTACCCCGGGCGAGCGTGGGCATCGGCTACGGCCTGGTAGGACTCACGTTCGTGTGGCAGCTCCTCGGCGACCTGATCGGAGCACCGGGCTGGGTGCTCGGCCTCTCTCCGTTCGCCCACGTCCGCCTCGTCCCGGCCCAGGCCTTCGCGGCGGGTCCGGCCCTCATCATGCTCGGCCTCGCCGCCGCCGGCGCCGTGGCCGCCGTCCACCGGTTCGGCCGGCGCGACCTCACGGCCTGACCCCGGGGCCGCCGTGAGCCTCGGCCACCTCCTCCTCGCCGCCGGGGCGGGGGTCCTGGCCGGAGCGGTCAACGCGGCGGCGGGCGGGGGGACGCTGATCGCCTTCCCGGCCCTGATCGCCGCGGGGGTCGGGGCGCTCGAGGCGAACATCACGTGCTCGGTCGGCCTGCTCGCCGGGTACGGCGGGGGGACGCTGGCCTACCGGCGGGAGCTGACCGGGCAGGCCGGGCGGGTCCGGGCGCTGATCCCGGCGGGGATCCTCGGGGGGGTGGCCGGGGCCGTGATCCTCCTGGCCACGCCGGCCCACGCCTTCCGGACCCTGGCCCCGTTCCTGATCCTCGTCTCGTGCGCCCTCCTGGCCGCCCAGCCCCGGCTGGCCGGGGGCCTGGCCGCCCGGGGCGGGGGACCCCGCCCGACCGCGGGCCCGGCGGCCTGGGCGGGCGTCCTCGTCGCCGCGGTCTACGGGTCGTACTTCGGGGCCGGCCTGGGGGTGCTCCTGCTCGGGGTCCTGGGGATCCTCGTCCGGGACGGGCTCCAGCGGCTGAACGCCCTGAAGGGGCTGCTCTCGCTGGTCATCAACGCGGCCGGGGTCGCCGTCTTCGTCGCCTCCGGGCGGGTCGACTGGGCCTACGCCGCCGCCCTCGGGGTGGGCGCCCTCCTCGGAGGGACGCTCGGGGTCCGGGTGGCCCGGCGGCTGTCGGGGCGCGCCCTCCGGGCGGGGGTCGTCGGCCTCGGGGTGGTCGTCGCCGTCGTCCTCCTCGTGGGCGGGTGAGGCGGGGATTCCGGGGACCCCGGGAAGTAAGCTGAGGTATGGCGACTTCCGTGGCAAGGACACCCGGGACGGCGGCCGAACCCGGACCCGACCGTTCGTCGAGCCTGACCGTGGCCGACCGGAAGGCGCTCCTGATCTACATGCTCGAGATGCGGGGGATCGAGCGGAGGGCGATGACGCTCTACCGGCAGGGTCGGATCCCCGGGTCCTTCTACGACGGCCTCGGGCAGGAGGCGGTCTCGGCGGGGGCGGCGTTCGCGATGGCGGCCGAGGATCGGCTGTGCGTCCTTCATCGCGACCTGGCCGCCCACCTGGTCCGGGGGGTCTCACCCGAGCGGATCTTCGCCCAGTACATGGGCCGGGCGGCGGGGATCACCGGGGGCCGGGACGGGAACATCCACTTCGGGGACCGGGAGCTCGGGTGCGTGGGGATGGTGTCGATGCTCCCGGACATGATGGTCGTCGCCGTGGG
>JAXDHK010000334.1:0-5446 GCA_034664545.1 Solirubrobacteraceae bacterium | reverse complement strand
CGACGGGCGTGGCCCCGGCCTTTGCCATCGAGTCGTTCACCGACCTCGACGCCGATGTCCGCCAATCGATCCTCCGGGTCCGGCGATCGACCTTCCTCTCCCACCGGGAGCTCGTCCGGGGCTTCGTGTACGACGTGGACACCCACCTCCTGCGCGAGGTCGGCGTCGACCAAGAGCACCGGCCCTAGGATCAGGCGATGTCGCCGACCTGGATCTGGATGCAGGTGGGGATCGTCATCCTCGTGGTCATAGGGATGATCATCGCCGTCGTCAAGCTCGCCTGACCCGATCCGATCCGATCCGACCCGACCGCGACCCGACCCGACCCGACCCGCCCGGCGCCCGCCCGGGCTCAGGCTCTGAACGGGTCGTGCCGGGACTGCCAGGGCCAGCGCCGGCGGGGAGGGTCGAGGAGCGCCCCGGGGTGGTCGGGCAGGTCGGTCCCGTCGAGGATCGCCCGGGGGACGGCCTGGGCGAGGAACTCGGCATGGGCGCCGAGGCCGGCCCGGTCGAGCGGCTCGGCGATCGCCGGGGGCCGGCGTTCGGGGTCGTGGGCGTCAGAGGCGACGTTGTGGATCAGCCCGGCTCGGGCCATCGACAGGGCGAACCGCTCGACCTCGCGACCGAACTGGCCGACGAGGGATCCGGCGGTCACCGAGGTCAGGAGCCCCTGGTCGCGGACCAATGACCGGAGGAGCTCCGGCCGGCGGTGGAAGCCGGGACAGCGCTCGGGGTGGGCGAGGACGATCCGGTGACCGGCCCCCTGGATCTGGCCGAGGAGGGCGGGGAGGCTGTCGACGACGAGGGTGAACGGGCACTCGATCAGGAGCCAGGGCCCTCCGGCCAGATGGAGGGCGAGGAGCTCGCCGGGAGCGAGCTCGTCGATCACCGAGATCGCGACCTCGGCCCCGGGAACCACCTCGATCGGAATCTCCTCGGCGGCCAGGCGGGCGTTGACCTCCTCGACCCCGGCGGCGATCGTCCGGCTGTCGTTGGGATACCGGGGGCTGACGTGGGAGGTGGCCACCATCGTCCGGGTCCCGGCGGCCGCGGCGACCCGGGCCATGTCGACGGTCTCCTCGATCGTCGGGGGCCCGTCGTCGATTCCGGGGAGCACGTGGGAGTGGAGGTCGATCACCGGGATGAACCCTACGGACGCGGGTGGCCGGCCGGACCGCGGCTATGATTCGCGCGCACCGGGCGACCGACCCTCCGCCGGGAAGGGAGACGCAATGTTCAGCTCGATCGTGGTTGGGACCGACGGATCCGACACCGCCCGGGAGGCGGTTTCCCAGGCCGTCGAGCTGGCCGGGCGGCTCGAGGCGACCGTTCATCTGGTCTCGGCCTACGAGCCGGTCTCAGGGCCGTGGATCCCCGACGAGCCGGGGGGGGACCCGGGGGCGGAGACCGAGTCCGAGTGGGCGGTCCACCAGCGGGGCGAGGTCGAGGCCACGCTCGAGCAGGCCGCGGGGATCGCCCGCCGGGCCGGGGTCCGGGTCGCCGTCTACGCGCGCCAGGGCGACGCGGCCGACGCCATCCTCGATGTCGCCGAGGAGCGGGACGCCGACCTCGTGATCATCGGGAACAAGGGCCTGACCGGGGCCAAGCGCTTCCTCCTGGGCTCGGTTCCGAACAAGGTCTCCCACTACGCGCCGTGCTCGGTGATGATCATCCGGACGACCTAGGGCGCCGGTCCGCGGACCTAGCCGACCGGCGCTGGACCGGAGACCGCGGGGGCGGGGACGACCGCTCCGGGACCGCCCGGGGCGGTGGCGGCCGCGGCGTCGAGCAGGCCGGCCCCGTACCGGCTTCCGTCGCCGGGGGCGCCGAGCGGCCGGGCGGTCGCCTTCAACCGGGCGATGACGGCCTCGGGCGACGGCTTGGGTCCGAGCACGCCGCTGGCGATCACGAGGGCGGCCGCGGCCGAGACGTGGGGGGTGGCCATCGAGGTGCCCTCGTAGCCGGGGGGGAAGCCGAACACCCGGGTCGAGCTGCCGAGGAACGTCTCCTGGTAGATGTTCGCCCCGGCGGGATCCTGGGGGTGGCAGTTGGCGTCGGCCGGAAGGGTCGAGGCGTCGGCGCCTCCGCCCGGGGCCACCATCCCGAGCTGGCGGCCGTCGTTTGAGAAGTCCGAGAGGCAGCCGTGCTCGGTCGTCGCCCCGACGGCCAGGACGTACCGGGCCCGGGCGGGATAGGCGATCTCCGGGGCCCCCTCGTTCCCGGCGGCCCCGATCACGATGACGCCGCGGTTGTGGGCGTAGGCGATCGCGTCGGTCAGCTCGGGGATCGCCGCGGCGGTGACGTCGCTGCTGAACTCGAAGCTCATGTTGATCACGTCGGCGTGGTGGCGGACCGCATAGATGACACCGGCCGCGATCGTCGAGGCGTCGCCGTCGCCGTGGGAGTCGAGCACCCGGACGGGCATGATCCGGGCGCCGTAGGCCAAGCCGGTCAGGCCGATCCCGTTGCCGGTCTTCTCGGCGATCGTCCCGGCGATGTGGGTGCCGTGGCCGTTGTGGTCGTCGGGGTGGGGGGTGTCGTCGACGAAGTCGTAGCCCCGGACGAACTGGTGGGGGGTGAAGTCGGGCGACCGGCGGAAGCGGCCGTGGTTGGCATAGGCGACGCCGGTGTCGAGCACGGCGACGGTGACGCCGGCCCCGCCGGGCCGGCCGACCGCGGTGAGGTTGGCCCACGCCTGGGGGGCGTTGACCCCGAACGGGCCGGCGAAGTTCCACTGGAGCTGCTGCCAGCCGCCGGCCACCCCGGTCCGCCCGGGGTCGTTGGGGATCAGCGGGGCGAGGCTCGCCGGGACCGGGGGGCCGACCGGTGCCTGGGCGACGTGGGCGACGTAGTCGGGCACGGCCCAGGCCACCCCGGGCCGGCGGCGGAGCCGGGCGGCGGCGCTCCGGACGTCGACCCCCGGGGCCAGCCGGACCGTGCGCGTCGGGGTGACCGGCCCGGCGGGGGTCCGGATCGCCGCCGCCCGGGCCGTGGCGGGGGCGGACGCCCGGGCGTAGCCGACGACGACGACGTTCGGCCGGAACGAGGCGGCGAGGGTCGGAGCCGGGAGCAGGAGGCAGAGAACGACCCCGGCGAGGGCGGCGAGGAGCGGCCGCGGGACGGTGGGGTCGTCGGGAGAGGGTGGCGCCATGGTCGGTGTCGTCGACCCGCGGCGCGGCCGGCACCCCGGAGAGGGGCAGGCGGCGAGTCTCAACACCATAATGATGCACTCCGGCGGCGTCCTCCGGGGCCGGTTGCCGAACCGTGCCGATGACCGAGCGCTTCTTCCCCCTCGACGAGCACTTCATGCGCCTCGCGCTTCGGGAAGCCGATCGGGCGCTCGAGCACGACGACGTCCCGGTCGGGGCGGTCGTGGTCCGGGACGGGGAGGTGGTCGGGGCGGGGGCGAACGAGCGCGAGCATCGCCGGGATCCGACCGCCCACGCCGAGATGCTCGCCCTCCGGGAGGCGGCCCGGGTGGTCGGGGGCTGGCGCCTGATCGACTGCGTCCTCTACGTGACCCTCGAGCCGTGCGCGATGTGCGCCGGGGCGATCGTCCTCGCCCGGATCCCCCGGGTGATCTACGGGACCCCCGACCCGAAGGCGGGCGCGGCGGGCAGCGTCCTCGACATCCTCGCCGAGCCCCGGCTCAACCACCGCCCGGACGTGGCGGGGGGCCTCCTGGCCGAGGAGTGCGCGGCCGTCCTGCGGGCGTTCTTCGGATCCCGCCGCTGACCGGGCAGATGATCTAGCCTCCAGGGGCGGCATTCGGAGGGGTGGCAGAGCGGTTGAATGCGGCGGTCTCGAAAACCGTTTCGGGTCTTATTGGTCCGACGAGGGTTCGAATCCCTCCCCCTCCGTACCCTAACCATCAAGTACAGGTCCAGTACCAGGGCTGAAGGATAACCCTCAACTAGAGGGTGAGGTTCTGGAGCGGTTTCGGGTTGACGTGCGGCCGGTCGCGGAGGCGCGCCTCCGGGTTCGGCCAGGTCCGCCGTCCGGCCCGGAGCCGATGGCGCGTGCGGTGGCTCCAGCGGCATGTGGGTCGGGACCGGGGTGTCGCCGGCGCGGCGGGCGGGGAGTCCCGCGCCGCACGCCCGCCGGGACCGCCGCGCCGGAACGTGTGGGCGGGGAGTCCCGCGCCAGGCGCCCTCCGGGACCCCCGCGCCGGGACGGGTGGGCGGGGAGTCTCGGGCCGGGCGCCCTCCGGGACCGCCGCGCCGGAACGGGTGGCGGGGGAGGCCCGGGCCGGGCGCCCTCCGGGACCGGCCGGGCGGCGCGCGGGGAGGCGCGGGGAAGGGTCCGGCCGGCGGGGACCGTGGGGCCCCGGTGGTAGTTTTGGGCGGTGAAGCTGGCTCCACCGCCCGCCGACCGGGCCGATGCGCCTCCCGCGGCGCCGACGGACGGTCGTCGCCGGGGCGTCCCGGCCGGGGGTGACCGGCGGCATCCGCGCCGGGGCCTGGCCCTGGGGCTCCGGGCAGTCGCCGTCCTCTTCGGCGTGGCCGGGGTCCTCGCCCTCGCCGACGGCGTCCTGACGCTCGTCTGGCAGGAGCCGGTCTCGGGCCTGCTCGCCCACTTCGATCAGGCCCGGCTGGCCAAGGGCCTCAAGGCGCTCGAGGCCGCCCGGGCGACCCCGGCCGACGAGCGGGCCCTGGCCGGCCTCCCGACCGACAACCAGCGGATCGCCTTCTTCGCCCAGCGGCTTCGCCAGACCGCCCGGGCGGGCCAGCCGGTCGGCCGGATCCGGATCCCGCGGATCGGAGCCGACTTCGTCGTGGTCGCCGGGACCGACGAGGCCTCGTTGAAGAAGGGCCCGGGGATCTACTCGGGGAACGCCGTCCCGGGCCTCCGGGGGACGGTCGGGATCGCCGGTCACCGGACGACCTACCTGGCCCCGTTCCGGCGGATCAACGAGCTCGCCGGAGGCGACCGGATCACCCTGGAGATGCCCTACGGGCTCTTCAGCTACACGGTCGTCCGCCAGAAGATCGTCTCCCCCAAGGACGTGAGCGTCCTCCGGCAGGCCCCGTACGACCAGGTCGTCCTGACCGCCTGCAACCCGCTCTACAGCGCCGCCCAGCGGATCGTCGTCTTCGCCCGGTTGACCGCTGCCGCCCCGGCCGGACCCGCCCTCGCCCGGTTGACCGCCGCCGCCGCCGCCCCGTCCGGCCCGGCCGCCGCCCGGCCGACCCGACCCGAGCCGACGCCGGTGCTCTCGCCGGGGGCCGCCGACGGGACGATCCTCGGAGGCCCGGCGACCGCGCCCGGCCCGGTTCCGGTGGCGATCGGCCCGGGGGAGGTCGTTCTCGGGCGAGGCGCCGGCCAGGCTGCCGGGCGACCCGAGCGACCTGCCCGGGCCAATGCTCCCGCGCGCGCGGGAGCCAAGCCGGCTCGGACCCCGGCCGCCCGCCGACGCCCGCCCGCGACCGGCCCCTCGACTCCGTCC
>JAXDHK010000333.1:0-3278 GCA_034664545.1 Solirubrobacteraceae bacterium | reverse complement strand
TGCGCACGAGGATCGACAGGCCGCCGACGTGGGCGACCGGGAGCGGGCAGAGCCAGCGCTCGGCCGGGTCGAGCCCGATCGCCGTGGCCGACCCGAGGGCGCTCCAGAGGAGGTTGCCGTAGGTCAGAATGACCGGCCGCGGGGGCCCGGTCGTCCCCGAGGTGTGGATGACCACCGCCGGGGCGTCGAGGTCGTGCCCGCGGGAGCGCGGCCGATCGGGCCGGCCACCGCTCCGAATCGGCGCATCGATCACCAGCCCCGCCCCGGCGCAGACGACCGCTCGCTCCCGCTCGGCCAGGCGCAGGTCGACCGGGACCGCGACCGCCCCCGCGCCCAGGCAGGCGTGGAGGGCGACGGCGAAGTCGAGGCCCGGGGGCAGGGCGATGGCCACGCGCGCGCCCGCCGGCAGGTCGACCCCGGCGGCCGCGTCGTCGAGCTCCGCGTAGGTCAGCGACCCGGCCTCGGTCTCGATCGCCGTCCGGTCGGGCTGGGCGGCCGCGGCCCGCCCGAGCCAGCCGGGGACTCTCATGGGGCGGGAGCCGCGTCGGCGGGGAGAACCGCGAGGCCCGGGCCGACGAGGTCCCCCGCGTCGCGCCTGACCCGGCTCGCTCCCGTGGCTCGCGCCGCGGTGACATCGCGCGCGGCCTCCCGGTCGATCGAGACCAGGAGCTCGTCCGGCAGGGAGACCGTCACCTGGGCCAATGCCCGTTGAGGATACCCGCTGCATCCACGGCTTCCGGCGGGTCCCGGCGGGGTCGAATAGCCTTGCCCGGTGCCCGACGAGTGGATTCCGGCCGGTGAGTACGCGGACATCCGCTACGAGCACTCGAGCCCCGAGCCGGGCATCGCCAAGATCACGATCGACCGGCCGGAGGTCCGCAACGCCTTCCGCCCGAAGACGGTGATCGAGCTCGCGGACGCCTTCAACCGGGCGCGGGAGGATCTCGGGGTCGGGGTGATCATCCTCACCGGCGAGGGCCCCGACGCCTTCTGCTCGGGCGGGGACCAGCGGGCCCGAGGAGACACGGGCTACGTCGAGGAGGGGGCGGCGGTCGGGCGCTTCCACGTCACCGACCTCCACGTCCAGATCCGCCGGACGCCGAAGCCGGTCGTCGCCATGGTGGCCGGCTACGCGATCGGCGGGGGCCACGTCCTCCACGTCGTCTGCGACCTGACCATCGCCGCCGAGAACGCCCGCTTCGGCCAGACCGGGCCCCGGGTCGGATCCTTCGACGGCGGCTTCGGGGCGAGCCTCCTCGCCCGCCAGATCGGCCAGAAGCGCGCCAAGGAGCTCTGGTTCCTCTGCCGTCAATACGACGCCCGCCGGGCCTACGAGATGGGACTGGTCAACGCCGTGGTCCCGCTCGAGCGCCTCGAGGAGGAGACCGTCGCCTGGTGCCGGGAGATGCTCGCCCTCTCCCCCTTCGCCCTGCGCCTGCTCAAGGCGAGCTTCAACGCCGAGGAGGACGGCCTCGCCGGGATCCAGCAGCTCGCCCACGACACGAACCTCCTCTTCTACGCCAGCGAGGAGGCCCAGGAGGGCCGCAACGCCTACCGGTAGAAGCGCCCGCCCGACTTCGACAAGTTCCCCAGGCGCCCGTAGTGGTCGCCGCGGCGCCGGCCGGGATGCGCATCTGGCTGATGGCGGCCCGCCCGCGGACGCTCCCGGCGGCGATCGCCCCGGTGATCGTCGGCACCGCCCTCGCCGTCGACCGGGACGTCTTCCACCCGCTGGCCTTCCTGGCCGCCCTGCTCGGTTCGATCCTCATCCAGGTCGGCACCAACCTGGCCAACGACTACTCCGACGCCCGGAGGGGAGCCGACACCGACGATCGCCTGGGACCGGTCCGGGTCACCGCCGGCGGCCTGGCTCCCCCCCGGCAGGTGCTGATGGCCACCTACGCGACATTCGGACTCGCCGTGCTCTGCGGCGTCTATTTGGTGACCGTGGCCGGACCCGAGCTGCTGCTCGTCGGGGTGGCGTCGATCCTCGCCGGGGTCACCTACACCGGCGGGCCGAAGCCCTACGGCTACGAGGGGCTCGGCGAGGTCTTCGTCTTCCTCTTCTTCGGCGTGGTCGCCGTCGTCGGCTCCTACTACGTCCAGATCCAGCGGCTCCCCTGGGAGGCGTTCGTCCTCTCGGTCCCGGTCGGCCTCCTGGCGGCGGCGATCCTCGTCGTCAACAACGTCCGCGATCTCGAGACCGATCGCCGGGCCGGGAAGCGGACGCTCGCCGTGCGCCTCGGCCGCGAGCGCACCCGGGTGCTCTACGCGGGGATGGTCGCCGCGGCGTTCCTCACCGCGCTCGTCCCCTGGGTCGCCGGGTCCCTGAGCGTCTGGCTCCTCCTCACCTGGCTGGCCCTGCCCCTGGGGATACCGGTCGTCCAGACCGTGCGCGAGCGGACCGACGGACCCTCGCTCAACGGGGCGCTCGCCCGGACCGGGATGCTCCAGCTCGCGTTCTGCCTGCTGCTCGCCGCGGGGACCGTCCTCAGCTGATGGAGGTCGGGCTCGCGGCCGTCGAGCTCCGCTTCCGGACGACGGCGCATGCCGCCTGGGGCCAGGCCGGCTCCCGGTCGCTCGTCGAGCTCCGCCTGACGGGTTCGGACGGGTCGATCGGCCGGGGGGAGGCCGCGCCGCTCGAGCCCTACGACGGGGTGTCGATGGCCGACGTCGGCGCCGCGCTCGAGGCCTACCGCCCGGTGCTCGAGGCGGCGGACGGCGGGGAGGCCACCGGCGACCTGCTCGAGGCCTGCCGGGACCGAGCCGACCTCCCCCAGGCCCTCGCCGCCGTCGACCTCGCCCTCTGGGACCTCGCCGGGAGGCGCGCCGGCCGGCCGGTCTGCGCGCTTCTGCGCGCCGATCCGGCCCCGGCGATCGAGGTCAACGCGACGGTCACCGCCGGGGACCGCCAGGGCGCGGCCAGCCAGGCGGCCGCCGCCGTCCGGGCCGGGTTCCGGTGCGTCAAGCTGAAGGTCGGCGTCGGCGACGACGCCGGCCGGGTGGCCGCCGTCCGGGCGGCGATCGGCCCGGACGTCGCCCTGCGCCTCGACGCCAACGGCGCCTGGACGGTCGACGAGGCGTGCCGGACGATCGAGGCCCTCGGCCCGGCCGGGCTCGAGCTGGTCGAGGAGCCGGTCCACGGCCTCGAGGCGACCCGCATGGTCCGCGACCGGGTCGCGGTCCGGATCGCGATCGACGAGACCGCCGCCCTCCCCGGGGCCCTCGGGAGCGGGGCGGCCGACGCCGTGTGCCTGAAGATCGGCCGGTCCGGCGGG
>JAXDHK010000332.1:0-2680 GCA_034664545.1 Solirubrobacteraceae bacterium | reverse complement strand
GCCCGGCGGGGGTCCTGGCGCGCGGCGCCGCAAACGATCCTGCACCCCCCGCCGCCCTCCCTCGCTCGGCGACCTGCCCCGCAAGGCCCTCAACCTCGGACCACGGCACGCTCGCTCCGAAGCGAGGCCCGCCAAGCACAGGCACCCCCCGCCCCACCCAAGCCGCGCCCCAGCGCTCAGACCGGTGAGCTGAGTCTGAGCGGGAGCCGCCCCCGGGGCCTGTGCCCCGAACGGGGTGCGAAGCCCGCCGGGCGGCGAGCGATCAGACTCAGCGAACCCTCTCAACCGCGGCCTTCAACTCCGCCGCCGAGAACGCCCCCTCGAACCGGGTGGCGATCTTCCCGTCGGAGCCGATCACGAACGTCCACGGCTCGCTCGGGAGCCGCCAGGCCCGGACCTGGGGCCGGTAGCCCTTGCTCACCTGGTTCTGGTTGTAGATCTCCATGTGGATGAAGGCGACCCGGGAGCCGACCTCCGAGCGGACCTGCTCCTCGATGTCGGTGACCGGCCCGCAGACGCGGCTGGCGCAGAGCTGGGGGGTCGCGAAGGAGAGGACGACGGGCTTGCGGCCGAGCACGCTGGCGAAGTCGACCTGCTGGAGGTCGGGCGCCGGGGGCTGGCGGGTGTCGATCGTCGAGAGGTTGGCCCGCCCGACCTGGGCGACGGTCGGCGTGTGGATGAGGACCGCCGGCTGACCGACGTCGGGAGGACCGGGGAGGCCGACCTGGAAGCTGTGCCCCCCGCCCCATTCGAGGCGGCCGCCGACCCGGTCGACGGCGAAGATGTTCTGGGTTCCCCGCTCCGGGAGCGGGATCTCGGCGACGTAGACGCTCCGGGCGGCCATCGGGTCCTGGGCGACGGTCTGGCTCTGGTACTGGGGGGCCACGGCCAGCGACTCGAGGTGGGCCGGGTAGGGACCGGCGAGATGCTTCCCGTGGGTGTCGATCGCGTAGAGGGCGACCTCGGCGTCGGTGACCTGCTTGAACGCCGGGGTGAAGAGGGCGAAGCCGAAGCGGTTGGTCCCGATGTGAAGCACGGAGACGCTCGGGGCGAGCTGGGGGCCGGGCGGGAGGTGGCTGAGCGACTGGAACGTCGTGTGAGCCGGGCTCGGGTAGTCGGCGGCCTTGGCCGGCGGGGCGAGCGGCGGGCTCGCCGAGCCGCCGCAACCGGCGAGGCCGGCGGCCACGAGCAGGGCCAGGGCGGGTCGTAGCATCATCGAGGCGGACTCTACGGCGCGAGGTTCCTTCCCGGTCCACCTGATTTGATTCGCCGGGAGCTCGTCGCGGGCGGACAGGCGTTGCGCGCGGGGGGTCCGGCCGGACCCGGAGCGGCCCGGTCATTGTTGGCGACGATTCTGGAGCGGTGGATGACGGTAGAGGCGACCGGGGCCGGTGGGCGTGGAGCGGGTTCGGCCGGGGGTCGGGCGGCGCTCGTGACCGGAGCCTCGAGCGGGATCGGGCTGGCCCTCGCCCGGATGCTGGCCGAGGAGGGGCACGGCGTGACGATGGCGGCGCGGCGGCCGGAGAAGCTGGCGGCCGCGGCGGCGGGCCTCCGAGCCGAGGGCTTCGACGTTCACGACGTGGCCGCGTCGCTCGGGGCCGAGGACGAGATCGGCCGGGTCGTCGCGGCCCACCGTGAGCGCTACGGGCGCCTCGACGTCCTCGTCAACAACGCCGGGCTGGGGGTCGGGGCGTCGATCGACGACTACCCGACCAAGCACCTCGACCGCCAGCTCGACGTCAACCTCCGGAGCGTGATCCTCTTCTATCGGGAGTGCGCCGGAATGCTCCGGGCGGCCGGAGCCGACCACGGGCGGGCCCTCGTGGTCAACACGGCGTCGATCGCGGGCAAGCACGGGCAGGCGTGGCTGTCGGTCTACTCGGCGACCAAGGCCGGGGTGATCGGCTTCACCCAGGCGATGAACCAGGAGCTGGCCGGGGCGGGGATCAAGTCGTGCGCCCTGTGCCCGGGCTTCGTCGACACGGCGATGACCGACTTCGTCAAGGACCGGGTCAAGGCCGAGGACATGATCGCGCCTGAGGATGTCGCCGAGATGGTCCGGGCGCTCCTGCGGCTCTCGCCGGCGGCGATCGTCCCCGAGATCCAGTTCGTCCGGGCCGGGGAGGCCGGGGGATGAAGCTCGGGGTCCACATCGGCTACTGGGGTCTCGGGCTGACCGCGGCCGAGCAGCTCGAGATCGTCCAGGAGGCCGAGCGCCTGGGCTACGACTCGGTCTGGGCGGCCGAGGCCTACGGATCGGACGCGGCGAGCGTCCTCGGGTGGCTGGCGGCGGGGACCCGGGAGATCAAGCTGGGATCGGCGATCTTCCAGATGCCGGCCCGGAGCCCGGCGATGACGGCGATGACGGCGGCGACGATCGACCAGCTCTCGGGCGGGCGGATGCGCCTGGGCATCGGGTCCTCGGGACCACAGGTGGCCGAGGGCTGGCACGGCCAGCGCTTCGGGCGCCAGCTCCAGCGGACCCGGGAGTACGTGGCCGTGGTGCGGATGGCGCTCGCCCGGGAGCGGGTCGAGTTCCACGGGGAGACGCTTGACCTGCCCCTGCCCGACGGGCCGGGCAAGGCCCTGAAGCTGACGATCGGTCCGGTCCAGGACCGGATTCCGATCTACCTGGCGGCGATCGGCCCGAAGAACACGGCGCTGGCCGGAGAGATCGCCG
>JAXDHK010000331.1:0-6876 GCA_034664545.1 Solirubrobacteraceae bacterium | reverse complement strand
GGGGTACGACCCCGCGGCCGGGGCACGTATCCCCCCCCGCCGCGGCGCATGGCCACGTCGGACGCGAGGACCGCCGGGCGGCCGGGAGCGGGACGACCGTCGCTCGGAGCCCGGGAGGCGAGAGCGGGCCGCCAGCCCCGCACCAGCCGGAATTCGCCGGGCGCCGGGCGACACCCGCACAGCGCTTCGGTCAGACGCCGGTCCCGAGGCCGAGGATCGCCTGGCTGTCGCGCCCGGTCAACCCCCCGGCCCCGGCGAACCTCCGGGGCATCGCGAGATCGCGGAGGTATTCGTCGAGCGGCTCGGGCCGGGCCAGGTAGAAGCCCTGCCCGCAGGTGACGCCCATCCCCCGGAGGAGCCGAACCGTCTGGGCGTCGCCGACGTGCTCGGCCACCGTCTGCTTGCCGAGCCCCCGGGCGATGCCGACGACGGCCTCGATGACCAGCCGGTCGGTCGGGCTCGCGCAGCAGTCCCGGACGAACTCCCCGTCGATCTTCAGCACGTCGAACCGGACGTGCTTGAGGTAGTAGAACGACCCGAATCCGGCCCCGAAGTCGTCGAGGGCGAACCGGCACCCGAGGCGGGCCAACTGCTCGCTGAAGTCCCTGGCCTTGGCGATGTTGGCGATCGCCGCCGTCTCGGTGATTTCGAAGATCACCCGGCTCGGATCGAGCCCGGTGTCGTCGAGCTCGCGCTCGATCATCGCGAGGATCGCCGGGTCCCCGATCGAGGCACCCGACAGGTTGATCTCCACCGCCGGCTCGACTTCACCGTCCCCCCTCGAATGAGCCGCCACCGCCCGGATCGCGCCCGCCACGGTCAGCGCGTCGATCTGCTGGATCAGTCCGAGGCGCTCAGCCGTCGGGAGGAACGCCCCCGGAAGGATCAGGTCGCCCTGGTCGTCGAGCATCCGCAGGAGGACCTCGAACTGGGTCGCCCGACCGCTCACCAGATCGACGATCGGCTGCGCCACCAGGCTGAAGCGCTCCTCCTCGATCGCCACCCGGATCCGCTCCGCCCAGGTCACCCGCCCCCGCATCCGCGCCTCGGCGTGCTCCCCGGACGAGTAGACCGCGACCTGGTTGCGTCCGCCCTCCTTGGCGTCGTACATCGCGAGGTCGGCCCTGACCAGGATGTCCTCCCCGCTCAACGTCTCGGTCGCCTCGAACGAGGCCACCCCGATGCTCGCGGTGATCGTCCGGTCGCGCATCCGCGGCACCGTGATCCGCTCCGCCCGGAGCGCCCCGAGCAGATCCTGGGCCAGCTTCTCGGCCCCGGCCGCGTCGGCCCGGGGCAGGAGCACGGCGAACTCGTCCCCGCCGAGGCGGGCCAGGAGGTCCCCCATGCGCAGCCGCCCGGCCAGGACGTGGGCCACCCGGGCGATCAGCTGGTCCCCGGCATGGTGGCCGAGCGTGTCGTTGATGTACTTGAAGTGGTCGAGGTCGAGCAGCAGCAGCGCTCCGTCGGCCCCGTAACGGTGGACGACGTCGGCGTGGCTCTCGAGCTGATTGGCGAAGCTGGCCCGGTTCTGGAGACCGGTCAGGGGATCGTGCGTCGCCAGGTACTGGAGGTTCTCCTCGTAGTGGCGCCGGTAGGTCACGTCCTGGACCTGGACGAGGCACCGCCGATGCTCCCCCGACCGGTCGCGGAGCATCGTCGCCTGGACCGCCACCCAGATCGTGTCCCCGCAGGCGTGGACGAAGCGCGTCTCGGCCTTGTACTCGCCGGTCGCGCCTCCGATCAGCGCCTCGACCGCCTCTCGCCCGTCGACCAGCTCCTCGGGGTCGAGCAGGGCGTCGAGCCGAGTCCCGACGAGCTTGTCGGCCGGGTAACCGCTCAGCCCGCAGAGGGCGTCGTTCACCCGGACCACCTCGCCCGCCTCGTCGGTCAGGGCCATGCCGATCGGCGACCCGTCGAACGCCCCGCGGAACAGCTCCTCGGCCGCCGCGAGCTCGGTCACCGCCCGCTTGCGGTCGGTGATGTCCCGGATCGCGCTCGACACGAGGAGGCCCTCGTCGGTGTCGAGCGGGCTCAGGCTGATCTCGACCGGGAACTCGGTCCCGTCCTTGCGCAGCCCGAACAGCTCCCCGCCGATCCCCATCGGACGGGCGCTCGCCCCCCGCATGTACTCCTTGAGGTGCTGACGATGCTGGGCCCGGTAGCGCTTCGGTATGAGCTCGCCGATGCCCTGGCCGACGATCTCCTCCCGCCGGTAGCCGAACAGCCGCTCGGCCTGAGCGTTCACCAGCGCGATGTGGCCGTGGGCGTTGACGATGACCATCGCGTCGGGCGCCGACTCGAGCAGTCCGCGGAACTTCCGCTCGGACCCCCACAGGAGCCGGTCGCCCCGGAGCAGGCGCCGGACGACGACGTAGTAGGCGCTCCTCAGGTGGTAGACGATCCAGCGGACGACCTCCCCGAGGGTCACCATCACCGGTGACCGGTCATCGTGCCCTGGGGCTGCGGGTCGGCGCCGGCATCCCAGCGCGGCTCGTAGCCGGTCTCGAGGGTTGGCCCGGCTCCCCTCCAGGCCGGCTCCTGGTCGTACTTGAGCCGGACGTTGCGCTTGCGGAAGTACCGGAAGATCGGACCGTAGGTGAAACGCTGGAAGTTCGCCGCCGCGTTGCCCCATCGATCCGGCGCCATGAACGGCATGAACTTGTCCGGGAAGCCGGGCATCGTGCAGCCGATGCAGATCCCCCCGGCGTTCGGACACCCCCCGATCCCGTTGATCCAGCCCCGAGCCGGAACGTTGCACTTGACCATCGGCCCCTTGCACCCGAGCTTGACCAGGCACCGCGGGTCGTTCCCGTACTCGGTGGCGAAGCTTCCCTGCTCGGTGAAGCCGGCCCGGGTGCAGCTCTCCCGGGTCGAGCGATCGAAGAGCCAGCGCGGACGCAGCTGCTCGTCGAGGATCGGGGCCGGGGTCAGGCCCCCGAGGTGGAGGACGACCTCGAGCAGCACGCTGGTCATGTTGTCGGGCTGGGCCGGGCACCCCGGGAGGCAGATGATCGGAAGTCCCGTGCGGGTCCGCCAGTCCCACCCGAGGTAGTCGGGCAGGCCGATCGCCCCGGTCGGGTTGTTGCGCATCGCCGAGACCCCGCCGTAGGTCGCGCACGTCCCGACCGCGACCACGGCCGCCGCCTTGGGCACGAGTCGGTCGATCCACTCGTTGACCGTGATCGGCTGGCCGTCGAACGGGTCCACCCCCAACCCCGTCCAGTGTCCGTCGCCGTTGATCTGCTCGTTCCCGATCGCCCCCTCGAGGACGAGGACGAAGGGGTCGAGTAGGCCGTCCTCGGCGTCGTACCACGCCTGCATGAACTCGTCGCCGACCTCGAAGGCCAGGAGCTGGTTGTGGAGCACGACGTGCGGCATGTCCGGGATGACCCCGTCGAGGAGGTCCTCGAGGCTCGGGTTCGTCGCCGCGGTCATCGCGACGCTCTCTCCGTCGCACCCGAGGCCGGCGGTCATCCAGAGCACGTGGACCGTCAGGCGCTCGTCGCGGCCCCCTCCGGCCGGCTCGTCGGCCGCCACCGCGCCTTCGAAGGGCGCTCCGGCAGGGTCACGCGAGTGGGTAGCCTCCGCCGCCATCGGTCTCCCATCGACGGGTCCGGGCGCATCTGTGATCGAACATCCGTCCAGGCCGGCGGGCCTCGACTCACAAGGTCCGAGACCCTATCCGGCGTGTGACAACCCGAGCCCGACGACGAGCTCGGGACCCCCTACCAGCGCCGGTAGCGCCGGCGGACGGTGACCGGTCGGACGACCGGGGTCCCGACGCCGGGGCCCCGCGAGCGGCGCGTCGCGTAGACGAGCCCGGCGGCGCAGAGCACCGACAGGATGAAGCCGGCCTCGTTGGTCCCATGGAGGGCGCGCACGAGGATTCCGGCGATGAACGAACCCCCGATTCCGATGAGGATCGTCATGCCCAACCCGATCGGGTCGGGTCCGGGGACGATGAGGCGGGCGAGCGCACCGACGATGAGGCCGACGATTATCAGGCCGATTAGGTAAGCGATCATGCGATGACTCTACCCGTGGGGCGTCCGGGCTAACCCGGTACGGACGAATGGCGACTAACCCGCGTCGGGGGTGGGTAGGCGCCCCGCTCCGAGCACCGTCGCGAGAGGATCGCCGATGACCAACCCGCGCTTCTGGTTCGCCGCCTCCCACGAGGAGTTCCCTCCGTCCGTCCTCCTCGACCAGGCGGTCGCGGCCGAGCGGGCCGGGTTCGACGGCATCGGCTGCTCCGACCACTTCGCCCCCTGGTTCCCCGGGGGCCAGTCGGGCCAGGCCTGGGTCTGGCTGGGCGCGGTCGGAAGCCGGGTCTCCCTGCCGATCGGCACCGGCGTCACGCCCGTCATCCACCGCTACCACCCCGGCGTCATCGCCCAGGCGTTCATGACCCTCGAAGAGCTCTATCCGGGGCGGGTATTCCTCGGCGTGGGGTCCGGCGAGTCGCTCAACGAATCGCCACTCGGCCTTGCCTGGCCCGACCCGCGCGAGATGCTCGAGCGCTTCGACACCGGCCTCGACGCGATCAGGCGCCTCTGGGACGGGGAGACGGTGACGATGGACGGGGGCTGGTTCCGGCTCGACCGGGCCAAGCTCTACACCCGGGCCAAGGCGCGCCCCAAGCTCTACGTGTCCGCCTTCGGGCCCCAGGCCGCCCGGATCGCCGCCCGCCACGGGGACGGACTCTGGACCCTCGGAGATCCCGAGCAGGCGCCGGAGATCATCTCCGCCTACCGCGACGCCTGCGCCGAGGCCGGCCGCGACCCCGGGGAGATCATCCTCCACACCGGGATCGCCTGGGCCGAGTCCGAGGACGCGGCGATCGCCGGGGCCCGGCGCTGGAAGCCGACCCAGCTCCCGGCCGTCTATCGGGACGACATCCACGATCCCGAGCAGATGCAGCGGCTGGCCGACGACGAGCTGACCGACGACGAGTTCGCCCACCAGGGCTTCGTCGTCAGCGCCGACGTCGACCATCACATCGAGCGCCTCCGGGAGATGGCGGCCCTCGAACCCACCGTCATCTGCACCCAGCTCATCGGCCAGGCTGACCCGCTCGGGACGATCCGCACCTACGGCGATCAGGTGCTCCCGGCGCTCCGCCGGGTGTGAGGTAGCGACCAACGCACAAGGAAGGCCGCCACCCCGAAGGTGGCGGCCTCACCTGACACTCGACACGGGCGGGTCGCCCCGCCCGCAGCCAGACTAGGAGCGAGGACCCTCGCTGCCGGCCCGGTCCGGGTCCATCGCGCCCGAGCCCGCGCCCGCCTCGGCCCCGGGGGCGTCCTCGGCGTCGCCGCCGCCCTGGGGAGTGTCCCCGAACTCGGTGCTCCCACCGTCGTGGCCGCCCTCCTGGAAGGAGCCCGGATCGCCGGTGCCCTCGTCGCCGGTGATTCCCCGCGAGCCCGGATCAGCTTCCGCCTCGCGGCCATCCCCGTAGGCGTGCAGAGGCGTCCCGGGGACTTCTTCGGCCTTCTGGTTTCCCTGCTCGTCAGGCATAAGCCTCTCCTTGTCGCTTTGGAATCTGGGGGGTGCTCGTCTCTCGGTACCCTCGGCCCCGGCCGGCAAAACCGGCGCTCGGCGCGAACGCCGGTGCCCGTCCGCCCGGCGAGCCGGGCGACACGGGCGGGTTCACCCGAAGGTGCCGGCTTCGATCAGGCGGGCGGTGCGCCCCGGGGCGGCCGCTGGGCGTCGGCGCGGCCCGGGCTCTCCGGGTCGACGGTGTCGCCGGTGTCGCTCCGGCCGCCGTCGGCGGCCTCGCGGTTCGGATCCATCGCGCCCGAGCCGGCCCCGGCCTGGGCCCCGGCCGAGCTCTCGTCGCCCGAGTCGGTCGCCGTCGCGGCGAAGTCGGCGCCGGTGTCGTGGCCGCCCTCCTGGTAGGAGCCCGCGTCGCCGGTGCCCTGGTCGCCGGTGATCCCCCGCGAGCCCGGATCGGCGTCCTCCTCGCGGCCGTCGCCGTAGGCGTGAAGGCTCGTGTCCGGCACGTCAGCCGTCTGGCTTCCCTCTTCGTCAGGCACTTTGACTCCCTTGGTTGGGTTCTATGTGTGCTGCCCCGTCGCTACCCCTGCCCGGACCGGGCAAAACCGCCGGTGACCGAGCGGACGGACCGGGCGGGTGGCCAGCATCCGGCGGCTAGCCCCGCTTGGCCGAGATCGCCCGGCCCAGCTGCGCCTTGTTCATCTTCGAGCGCCCGTCGATCCCCATCTGCCGCGCCTCGTTGTAGAGCTGATCACGCGTCGGGCCCTTCGCCCGGCGGGTTCCCGACCGCAGTCCCCCGCGGCGGCCCGAGGAGATGTCGTCGGTCGAGGATCGCGAGCTCGTCCGCGACTCGCCGGCCCGGGCCCGCTCCTTGTTGACCGTCCGGGCGGCGATCTCCTCGGCCTTGTCCTCCGAGCGCCCCTGGTCGAGCTGGCTCTCCTTGATGTGCTCGTACTGACGGGCGCGCTTGGTGCCCTTCTTGATCCCGCTCGGCGGCATGACGGCTCCTTTCCTCGCCGGTCAGATCGCGGCGTCCACGAAGGGGCCCGGCCGACGGGGCCTGACTGGCGCAGGCGGCCTCGGGCTCGACTCGAACGCCACACCCGGGTCTACCCTCCCGGCCCGGGCCCCAACCACCTGGGCGGGCCCGCACGGCCGGTCTCCGGGTCCGCCGCGCCCCTGACACCGTCACACACCGCGGACCCCTCCCGCCCGGTGCCGCCAGCGGGCTATCGCGTCGAGGCGGCCCGGAGCTCGGGGGGGACCGCGCGAACCCCGCTCGGAACCCGCTCCCGGCGCAGGGCGAGCGCCGCGGTGTCGTCGGCCTGGGCCCCGACCTGGAACTCCCCGAGCCGGCAGTCGAGGCGCGCGAGGATCTCG
>JAXDHK010000330.1:0-13119 GCA_034664545.1 Solirubrobacteraceae bacterium | reverse complement strand
AGGAAGTTCCGCTCCTGGCGCTCGCGCAGCTCGAGGATCTCCGGGTCGTCGGTCGGGCCCTCGGCCCCGCAGTTCCACGACCGGTTGTCGTCGGTCCCGTCGCGGTTGTCCTCCAGGTTCGCCTCGTAGTGCTTCTCGTTGTAGGACACCAGGTCCCGGAGGGTGAACCCGTCGTGGGCGGTGATGAAGTTGATCGACGCGAACGGGTCCCGCCCGTCCCACTGGTAGAGGTCGCTCGACCCGGTGAAGCGCCGGGTGAACTCGGCCACCCCGGCCTGCCCGCGCCAGAAGTCGCGCATCACGTCGCGGTACATCCCGTTCCACTCCGACCAGAGGACCGGGAAGTTGCCCACCTGGTAGCCGCCCGGGCCCACGTCCCACGGCTCGGCGATCAGCTTGACCTGGGAGAGGACGGGGTCCTGGTGGATCACGTCGAAGAAGGCCGAGAGCCGGTCGACGTCGTGGAACTCCCGGGCCAGGGCGCTGGCCAGGTCGAAGCGGAAGCCGTCGACGTGGCACTCGGTGACGAAGTAGCGCAGCGAGTCCATGATCAGGCGCAGCACGCTCGGGTGCACCGGGTTGAGGCTGTTGCCCGTCCCGGTGAAGTCCATGTAGTGGCGCGGGTCGTCGGGGACCAGCCGGTAGTAGGCCGAGTTGTCGACCCCCTTGAAGGCGAGCACCGGGCCGAGGTGGTTGCCCTCGGCGGTGTGGTTGTAGACGACGTCCATGATCACCTCGATCCCCGCCCCGTGGAGGGCCTTGACCATGCCCTTGAACTCGAGGACCTGCTCCCCGTTGGTCCCCGACGCCGAGTACCCGGCGTGGGGGGCGAGGAAGCCGATCGAGCTGTAGCCCCAGTAGTTGGTCAGGCCCCGGTCGAAGAGGAAGCTCTCGTCGATGATCGCGTGCACCGGGAGCAGCTCGACGGCGGTGACCCCGAGGTCGAGCAGGTAGGCGATCGCCTCCTCGCTGGCCAGGCCGGCATAGCTCCCCCGGAGATCCTTCCGGACCGCCCGGTTCAGCTCGGTGAAGCCCTTGACGTGGGTCTCGTAGATGATCGTCTCGTTCCACGGACGCCGGGGCGGCCGGTCGCCCTGCCAGTCGAACCCCGGGTCGACGACCACGCAGCGCGGCATCGCCACGGCCGAGTCCTCGTCGTCGAGCTCGAGGTCGGCGTCCGGGTTCTCCGGGTCGGGGACGTAGGGGAGGGTGTTGGCCGCATCCCAGCGCACCGGCCCGTCGATCGCCTTGGCGTAGGGGTCGAGCAGGAGCTTGTGGGGGTTGAAGCGATGCCCCTCCTCCGGGGCGAACGGACCGTGTACCCGGTAGCCGTAGCGCTGCCCGGGGCCGACCCCCGGGAGGTAGCAGTGCCAGTTGTGGGCCGTCCGGTAGGGCAGCTCGATCCGGCGCTCGTGGTCGTGCTCGTCGAACAGGCAGAGCTCGACCATCTCGGCGTGCTCGGAGAAGATCGAGAAGTTCGTGCCCGGCCCGTCCCAGGTCGCCCCGAGGGGGAACGGCGAGCCCAGCCAAATGTCGCTCATCCGAGGAGTGCTCCAGCCAGCGGCTCGAGCGTGACCTCGCCGTCGCCTAGTCGTGTCGTCTCGTGGGTCGCCAGGAGGATTTCAGTCCGGCCGGTCGGGATGCTCTCCGGCTCGGAGCCGAAGTTGCAGACGAGCTGGACCCCCCCGTCGCGCTCGAGGCGCAGCCACCGGGCCGCCTCGTCGAACTCGATCCCCCGGGCCTCCCCCGACACCGACCGGCGGGCCTCGAGCAGGCGGGCGTAGAGGGCGGCCAGCCGGGCGTCGACCCGCCGGGTCAGCTTCGAGTGCTCGAAGGTCTCGACCGCCTGGGGGTCGGGGACCTCCTCGCCGAAGGAGGCGAACGCCGCGAACTCCTTGCGCCGGCCCTCGCGCGTGGCCGTGGCGATCCGCTTGTCGATGTGGTCGCAGAAGAACTGGAACGGCGCGTCCTCCCCGTACTCCTCGCCCATGAACAGCATCGGGGTGAACGGGGAGAGCAGCGTGCAGAAGGCGGCCAGGGGCCGGGCCTCCGCCGGGAGCCGGTCCCCGAAGGCGCGGTTGCCGACCTGGTCGTGGTTCTGGTCGAAGACGACGAACTGGGCCGGCGGGCGGTCCCCGGCCGGGGCTCCGAACGTCCGCCGCCGGAAGCTCGAGTACCGGCCGTCGTGGACGAACGGCCGCCCGAAGGCCTTGGCCAGGTCGGCCACCGTCCCGAACTCGGCGTAGTACCCGTCCCGCTCCCCGGTCAGGAGGACCCGGAGGGCGTGGTGGAAGTCGTCGGCCCACTGCCCGTCGCAGCCCCAGCCCCCGGCCGCCGGCGGACGGATGACCTTCGGGTCGTTGAGCCCCGATTCGGCGATCACCACCGCCCGGGGGTTGACCGCGTGGACGCGCTCGACGATCTCGGCGACGATCGGCCGGGCCCCGGTGTCGAAGATCGCGTGGATCGCGTCGAGGCGCAGGCCGTCGAGGTGGAAGTCCCGGATCCAGCCCTCGGCGCTCTGGAGCACCCACTCCCGGACCGGGTCGGAGTCGGAGTCGTCGTAGTTCATCGCCTTGCCCCAGAACGTCTCGTAGCGCTCGGTGAAGTACGGCCCGAAGGGCTCGAACGCCTTGACCCCCGACGCCCCGAGGTGGTTGTAGACGACGTCGAGGATCACGGCGATCCCCGCCGCGTGGGCCGCGTCGACCAGGCGCTGGAGGCCGGCCGGCCCCCCGTAGGCCCGGTGGGCGGCCGAGATGTAGACCCCGTCGTAGCCCCATCCCCGCATGCCCGGGAAGTCGGCCACCGGCATCAGCTCGATCGCGTTGATCCCGAGACCCGCCAGCCGCGGGAGGTCGCCGATCGCCGCGTCGAAGGTCCCCTCGTCGGTGAAGGTCCCGACGTGGAGCTCGTAGAGGACGAGCGACTCGAGCCCGGGCGTGGCGAAGCCGGCGTCGGTCCAGGCGAACGCCCCGGGGTCGAGCACCCGCGACGGCCCCCGGAGGCCGCGCGCCTGCTCGCGCGAGGCCGGGTCGGGGAGGCGCCGCCGGCGCCCGCCCGCCTCGGCCGCGTCGGCCTTCGGGTCGAGCATCAGCCAGTAGTCGGCCCCGGCCGGGACGGGGGCCCGCCCGGCGTAGACCCCGAGGCCTTCCTCGGCCAGGGGCCACTCCCGCCCGCCGGCCGCGGCGGCCCCGGCCGCGGGGGCGGCGACGGCGACGGCGACGGCCCGGGCGTCCGGGGCCCAGACCCGGAACACGGTCTCCCCGTCGCCGACCGGGACCGCCCCGAGCGGCCGCCGCCAGGGGAGGTCCGCCGGATCGATCGTGCCCCGGCCGGTCTCCAGCGGTCCGGTCATCGCCAGCCTCCCCGGCCTCGCGGCGTCGCCCGCCGCGAGCTCGCCCGTCCTATCCGCCGGCTCACGCCTCGGCCGCCTGGACCGGCGTCAGCCAGAGCACCCCGAGCGGGGGGAGGTTGAGCTCGGTCGAGTGGAGCTGGTCGTGCCAGGGCACGGCTTCGGCCACCCGGCCGCCCCAGTTGCCGATGTCGGCGCCCCCGTAGTGGCGGGAGTCGGTGTTCAGGCGCTCGACCCAGACCCCCGGCCGGGGGAGCCCGACCCGGTAGCCGTAGCGGACGACGGGGGAGAGGTTGCACACGCAGACGAGGACCTCCCCGTCGGTCCGCCCGAACCGGGCGAAGGCGATCACGTTGTGGTCGGCGTCGTTGGCCTCGAGCCACCGGAACGCCTCGGCCTTGTCGTCGCGGGCCCAGAGGGCCGGGGTCTCGACGTAGGCCCGGTTGAGGTCGCCGACCAGGGTCTGGAGCCCGGCGTGGTCGGCGTGCTCGAGGAGGTGCCAGTCGAGCGAGCGCTCGTGGCTCCACTCCCGCTCCTGGCCGAACTCCTGGCCCATGAACAGGAGCTTCTTGCCCGGGTGGGCCCACATGTAGGCGAAGAGGGCCCGGAGGTTGGCGAGCTTCTGCCACCGGTCGCCCGGCATCTTGGTGTAGAGCGACCCCTTCCCGTGGACGACCTCGTCGTGGCTGAGCGGGAGGATGAAGTTCTCGCTGAACGCGTACATCAGGCTGAACGTCAGCTGATGGTGGTGGTAGCGGCGGTGGACCGGGTCCTCGGAGAAGTAGGCGAGGGTGTCGTGCATCCAGCCCATGTTCCACTTGAAGCCGAACCCGAGGCCCCCGAGGTAGGTCGGCCGGGAGACGCCCGGCCAAGCGGTCGACTCCTCGGCGGCCGAGATGATGCCCGGGGCCTGGGCGTAGAGGACCTCGTTGACCTCTTTCAGGAAGGCCACCGCCTCGAGATCCTCGCGGCCGCCGAACCGGT
This sequence comes from Solirubrobacteraceae bacterium, assembly GCA_034664545.1. Classification (GTDB taxonomy): domain Bacteria; phylum Actinomycetota; class Thermoleophilia; order Solirubrobacterales; family Solirubrobacteraceae; genus Palsa-513. Next base: position 8,780 of record JAXDHK010000330.1, on the reverse strand, counting down.
TGGGGATCCACTCCCCGGCCTTGCGCGAGTAGTCCCGATAGAGCATCGAGGCGACCGCGTCCATCCGGATCCCGTCGACGTGGAACTCGCGCACCCAGTAGAGGGCGTTGGCGACGAGGAAGTTCCGGACCTCGTTGCGCCCGAAGTTGAAGACCAGCGTCCCCCAGTCGGGGTGGGACCCGAGGCGGGGGTCCTCGTGCTCGTAGAGGGCGGTCCCGTCGAACCGGGCGAGCGCCCAGTCGTCGCGGGGGAAGTGGGCCGGGACCCAGTCGAGGATCACCCCGATCCCGGCCCGGTGGAGGCGGTCGACGAAGTCGCGGAAGTCGTCGGGCGACCCGAAGCGGGGCGCCGGGGCGTAGTAGGAGGTCACCTGGTAGCCCCACGACCCGCTGAACGGGTGGGCCATCACCGGCATCAGCTCGACGTGGGTGAAGCCGAGGTCCTTCACGTAGGCGGCCAGGTCGTCGGCCAGCCGGCGGTAGTCGAGCTCGGTCTCGGGGTGGTCGGGGTCGCGCCGCCAGCTCCCGAGGTGGACCTCGTAGATCGAGACCGGGCCCGACAGCGGCTCCGTCCGGGCCCGGGCCTCGAGCCAGGCGTCGTCGGTCCACTCGTGGTGGGCCCGGCGGACGACCGAGGAGGTCCCCGGGGGGATCTCGGCCTCGAAGGCGAGCGGGTCGGCCTTCAGGCGCAGCTCGCCCCCCGGCCCGTGGATCTCGAACTTGTAGGCGGCGCCCTCGCCGACGTCGGGGAGGAAGAGCTCCCAGACGCCGCTCGACCCCATCGAGCGCATCGGGTGCAGGCGCCCGTCCCAGGAGTTGAAGTCCCCGACCACGCTGACCGACCGGGCGGCCGGGGCCCAGACCGCGAAGGCGGTCCCGGTCACCCCGCCGAGCGCTCCGGGGTGGGCGCCGAGGCGCTCGTAGAGCTCGTGGTGGCGGCCCTCGCCGACCAGGTGAAGGTCGAGGTCGCCGAGCGTCGGGGCCAGGGCGTAGGGGTCGCGGACCCGGAAGCGGTTCCCGTCGGGGTAGAGGACGTCGAGCTCGTAGCGCAGGGGGACCGAGGCGCCCGGGACCGTGGCCTCGAAGACCCCGGCCGGATGGACCCGCTCGAGCGAGACCGGGCTCTCGTCGCCCCCCTCGAGGATGGCGCTGACCTCGGCGGCTCCCGGGCGCCAGGCTCTGATCGTGACGCCGCCGCCGGCGTCGCCCGGGCCGGGGGCGGGGACGGGGCCGGCGTGGGGGGTGGGGCGGGGGGTCGCGTGGGCACCGAGGACATGGTGGGGGTCGGTGTGGCTCCCGGCCGCGACCCGGGCGATCTCGTCGTGGGGGCCGACCGGGGTCACGCGAACGGCTCGTCGAGGAGGCGGGCGATCGCCGTCACCGGAACGGCCAGCCAGTCGGGGCGGTTGTTGAGCTCGTAGCGGAGCTCGTAGAGGAGCTTCTCGAGCTCGAAGATCGACAGGAGCTTCTCGATCGCCTGCTTGCCGGCCGGGAGCAGGGCCTGGTCGACCTCGGCGAGGTAGCCGCGGAGGAAGAAGTCGCGGGCCCGGGACTCCCAGTCGGCCGAGGCGGCCGGGAGGTCGAAGAGGAGCTCGCCGGCGAGGGCGGCGTTCGAGATCGACCGGAGCATCCCGGCGACGTCGCGCAGGGGCGAGTGCTTGCGCCGGCGCTCGCGCAGGGGTCGACCGGGCTCGCCCTCGAAGTCGAGCACGACCCAGCCGTCGGGACCGAGGACGGTCTGGCCGAGGTGGTAGTCGCCGTGGCCGCGGATCAGGCGCCCGCCGATGCCGATGTGGGAGAGCATCTGAAGGCGGTCGCGGAGATCGGGCCCCCGGCCGGCGATCGGGGCGAGGGCCGGGTGGTCGGGGAGCTCGAGGAAGACCCGCTCGATCTGCTCGTCGATCGTCGCCGACAGGAGCGAGACGTTCTCGTCGGAGGGCTCCTCCGGGGCGAAGTCGGGATCCTCGGAGTCGGCGGCCAGGGCCGCGTGCATCCGCCCGGTGACCGCCCCGAGGTCCTCGAGCCGGGCGAAGAAGTCGGTCCCCTGGTCGACGAGGGCGTCCTGGGCCAGGCGCCAGCCGTCGACCGCCCCGGGGATGAACTGCTGCATGACGCCGAGGGTGGCGTCCATCAGCTCCCCGCTGTACTGGAACCAGCCCTCGAGCTTGGCGATGTGGGCGAAGCCGTGGCCGGCGAGGAAGCGGAGCATCTCGAGCTCGGGGTTGATCCCGGGCTCGACCTTGCGAAACACCTTGAGGACGAGGCGCTCCTCGAAGACGATCGACGTGTTCGACTGCTCGACCCCCATCTTCCGGGCCGGGGTGTCCGGGGCCGGGGGCCGGCCGCCCTCCCACCAGAACTCGACGCTCGACTCGCCGTCCTCGATCCGGGCGCCGGTCCCCATCAGCAGGGCGAGGAGGGCGGTCTGCTGGTCGTCGGCCAGGGCGTCGTAGGCGGTGAACCCCTCGGCCGCGCAGACGACCTCCCGATCCCAGTGGTCGGCATCGGACCGGACCCCGATCGGGACGTGGTACAGCTCGTGGGTCCCGGCGCCGAACCGGGCCTCGACGATCGTCAGGGCCAGGGCCGGGGGCTCGCGCCGGAGGACGACGACATCGAGGATGTTGAACTGGGCGACGTCCCGGGCCTTGGACCCGAACCAGCGCTGGGCGCTGATCCACTCGGTCAGGACCTCCTCGGAGATGGCCAGGCGGGAGCCGAGATCACGCGTCGCCATGATCGTCTCCCCGGACGAGGAGGAACCAGAAGAAGCCCCGGGGGGGCAGGGTCAGGAGGTAGGGGAGGCCCCCGATCCGGGGAAACCGGGTGCGCCCGAACATCTCCTCGGGGTAGCGGCCCTCGTAGGCCGAGAGGTCGAGCTCGACCGCCTGGGCCGACCGGGCGAGATTGTGGACGCAGAGGACGACGTCGTTCTCGTAGCTGCGCACGTGGGCGAAGATCCGGAGATTGGAGGTCGGGAGGGCCTCGTAGGAGCCGAGGCCGAACACCGGGTGGTCCTTGCGCAGGCCGATGAACCGGCGCAGCCAGCGCAGGAGCGAGGACGGGGTCCGGAGCTGGGCCTCGATGTTGACCGCCTGGAACCCGTAGACCGGGTCCATCAGGGGGGGCGCGTAGAGCTGGGCGAAGTCGGCCCGGGAGAAGCCGCCGTTGCGGTCGCCGGTCCACTGCATCGGGGTCCGGACCCCGTCGCGGTCGCCGAGGTAGACGTTGTCGCCCATGGCGATCTCGTCGCCGTAGTAGATCACCGGGCTCCCGGGGAGGGAGAAGAGGATCGCCGTCATCAGCTCGATCTCGTCGCGGCCGTTGTCGAGCAGGGGGGCCAGGCGGCGGCGGATCCCGAGGTTGAGCTTCATCCGGGGGTCCTTGGCGTACTCGGAGTACATGTAGTCGCGCTCCTCGTCGGTCACCATCTCGAGCGTCAGCTCGTCGTGGTTGCGCAGGAAGAGCCCCCACTGGCAGTTCTCGGGGATCGCCGGGGTGTTGGCCAGGGTCTCGAGGATCGGGGCGGCCGTCTCCCGGCGGAGGGCCATGAACATCCGGGGCATCACCGGGAAGTGGAACGCCATGTGACACTCGTCCCCGTCACCGAAGTACTCGACCACGTCGGCCGGCCACTGGTTGGCCTCGGCCAGGAGCACACGGTCGGGGTACTCGGCGTCGACCGTGGCCCGGACCCGGCGGAGGAACTCGTGTGACTCGGGGAGGTTCTCGCAGTTGGTGCCCTCCCGCTCGAACAGGTAGGGGACGGCGTCGAGACGGAAGCCGTCGAGGCCGAGGTCGAGCCAGAAGCGCAGGACGTCGAGCATCGCCTCCTGGACCTCGGGCTCGTCGTAGTTGAGGTCGGGCTGGTGGGAGAAGAACCGGTGCCAGTAGTAGGCGCCGGCCCGCTCGTCCCAGGTCCAGTTCGAGGTCTCGGTGTCGACGAAGATGATCCGGGCGTCCCGGTAGGGCTCGGCGGACTCCGACCAGACGTACCAGCTGCGCTTGGGCGAGTCGGGGGTCGAGCGCGACTCCTGAAACCATGGATGCTCGCTCGAGGTGTGGTTCATCACGAGGTCGGCGATCACCCGGATGCCCCGCTGGTGGGCGGCGTCGATGAACGTCCGGACGTCGTCGAGCGTCCCGTAGTCCGGGTGGATCGCCTTGTAGTCGGAGATGTCGTAGCCCCCGTCCCGGAGGGGCGACTGGTACATCGGGAGGAGCCAGACGCAGTCGATGCCCAGCCACTCGAGGTAGTCGAGCTTCTCGGTCAGCCCCCGGAAGTCGCCGGACCCGTCGGCGTTCCCGTCGTAGAAGCCGCGGACGTGGATCTCGTAGAAGATCGCCGTCTTGAACCAGAGCGGGTTCGACTCGAACCACTGGGCGGTCGTCGTGGTCTTGGCGACGTTCATGGCCATCAGCTTCGCACGACCTCGAGGATGTGGGCGACCCGGCGGCTCGGGTCGAGGCGGACGTAGTTGCGCCCGAGGCGCCAGTCGAAGGACTCGCCGCTCAGGAGGTCGACGACGGTGAAGGCGGGGGGGAGGCCGGAGTCGGCCGGGACGATGGTGACCCCCTCCTGGCCGTAGCGGGGGTCGAGGTTGACCACGACGATCAGGCTCTCCCCGGGGGTGCGCTTGAGGTAGGCGATCAGCTGGTCGTTCTCGGTCTCCAGAAACGTGACGTTCTCGAGGCGCTGGAGGGCCGGATGGTCGCGGCGCAGGCCGTTGAGCATCGAGATGAACGGGAGCAGGGGGCCGTCGAGGTGGCGGTCCTTGGCCTCGTACTTCTCGGAATTGAGGTACTCCTCGGAGCCCGGGTGGCGGGGGGTGCCCTCGAAGTGCTCGAACCCCGAGTAGATCCCGTAGGTCGGGGCGAGGGTGGCGGCGAGGGTGAGGCGGATGGCGAAGGCCGCCGTCCCCCCGGTCTGGAGGTACTCGCTGAGGATGTCGGGGGTGTTGACGAAGAAGTTCGGGCGGAAGTACTCCTGCATCTGTGAGTGTGCGAGTTCCTCGACGTACTCGGTCAGCTCGTGGCGGGTGTTCTTCCAGGTGAAGTAGGTGTAGGACTGGCTGAAGCCGACCTTGGCCAGCTCGCGCATCATCGCCGCCCGGGTGAACGCCTCGGCCAGGAAGATGACCTCGGGCTCCTGGGCGCGGACCTCCTCGATCAGCCACTCCCAGAAGGCGACGGGCTTGGTGTGGGGGTTGTCGACCCGGAAGATGCGCACCCCGTGGCCGACCCAGTAGAGCACGACGTCGCGCAGCGCCCGCCAGAGCGCCCGCCAGTCGGCGCAGCCGAAGTCGACGTTGTAGATGTCCTGGTAGCGCTTGGGCGGGTTCTCGGCGTACTTGAGCGTCCCGTCGGGGCGGCGGTAGAACCACTCGGGGTGCTCGGTCAGCCAGGGGTGGTCGGCCGAGCACTGGATCGCGAAGTCGAGCGCCAGCTCGAGGCCGTGGTCGGCGGCGCCGGCGACCAGGCGGTCGAAGTCCTCGATCGTTCCGAGGTCGGGGTGAATGGCGGTGTGCCCGCCGAGCGCCGAGCCAATCGCCCAGGGGCTCCCGGGCTCCCCGGGGGCGGCGGTGAGAGCGTCGTTGCGCCCCTTGCGGTTGGTCTGGCCGATCGGGTGGATCGGCGGGAGGTAGATCACCTCGAAGCCGAGCGAGGCGAACTCGGGCAGGCGGGCGAGCACCCCGTCGAAGCCGCCCCACGACCGGGGAAAGAGCTCGTACCAGGCGCCGAAGCGGGCCCGGGGGCGCTCGACGTCGACCTCGAGCATGCGCGGGGCCTCGGTTCGGCCCGTGCTTTCCGGGAGCAGTTCACAGATGGCCGAGAGCTCGGCGTCGAGGGCGGCCGCGGCCCGGGACTCGGCCGGGCGGGCGGGGTCGCCGAGCATCCGGCTCGCCTCCTCCAGGCGCCGGGCCCCGCGCCCGGTGGTCCGCCCGGCGGCCGCGCCGAGGATGACCGCGCCCTCGGCGAGCTCGGGGTCGAGGTCGAGCTGGCCGGCGGCGAGCTTGCGCTCGAGCTCGGAGCGCCAGGTGGCGAAGGGGTCGCTCCACGCCTCGACCACCCAGGTCCACCGGCCCCGGGCGTCGAGGGGAAAGGCGGCGTGCCAGCGGTCGGGTGAGGCCTCGGGCTCGGGGCGGTGCATCGGGACCTCGCGCCAACGACGGGCGCCGGGGGCCCGGAACCGGGCGATCGCCCGGAGGACGTCGTGGCCGTCGCGGAAGATGGTGGCGGCGACCTCGAGGTCGTCGCCGACGCAGCGCTTGGCCCGGAAGCGCCCGCAGTCGACGTCGGGGGAGACGTCCTCTATTCGGATCCGGGGGGGCGGACCCTGCGTGGGGAGAGCGGGCATGACAGGCTTCTCCTTCTCCGCTTTGCGCCTTTCCAATCGAGACCTGTGAACTTCCCGAGATCAAGTGGCGTGCAGCTCCACCCGACGTCGCTTCCGTCCGGGCGGCTCGGGCCCGAGGCCTACCGTTACGTCGATTGGCTGGCCGCGGCCGGCCAATCCTGGTGGCAGATGCTCCCGCTCGGCCCACCGGACCGGCACCGGTCACCTTACAAGGCCCGCTCGGCCTTCGCCTGTTGGCCGGGGCTCCTGGCCGACCCCGGGGCGGGGGTGACGGTCGGTGAGGAGGACGACTTCCGCGAGCGTCAGGGCTACTGGGCCGGGGACTGGGAGCGGCTGGCCGGGGGGCGGCGGGCGCTCCGCGACCAGATCCGCTTCCAGCGCGAGTGGGACCGGCTGCGGGCCTACGCGGCCGAACGGGGGGTCCGGCTGATCGGCGACCTGCCGATCTACGTGGCCCCGGGGAGCGTCGACCACGAGAGCCATCCCGAGCTCTTCAAGCCGGGAGCGGTGGCCGGGGCCCCGCCCGACGACTTCGCGCCCCTCGGTCAGCACTGGGGCAACCCGTTGTACGACTGGCCGGCGCTCCAGCGCCGGGGCTACCGGTGGTGGATCGAGCGCCTGCGCCGGAGCTTCGAGCTGTTCGACGTGGTTCGGGTCGACCACTTCCGCGGGTTCGTCGCCTACTGGTCGATCCCCGAGGAGGCCCCGGACGCCCGGTCGGGGAAGTGGGTGCGCGGCCCGCTCGGGGCGCCGTTCGAGGCGGCGGGCCGGGAGCTCGGTCCGCTGGCGGTGATCGCCGAGGACCTCGGGGTGATCACGCCGCCGGTCCACCGCCTCCGCGACGAGCTGGGCTTCCCGGGGATGGTCGTCCTCCAGTTCGACTTCGGCCGGGGCGGGGGCCAGCCCCACCGGCGGGAGAGCGTGACCTACACGAGCACCCACGACCAGGACACCGTGCTCGGATGGTGGCGGGGGCTCGACGCGCCGACCCGGGCCGAGGTCCGGGCGAGGATGGCCGGGCACGGGGTCCGGGAGGGAGATGAACCCGAGTGGAACCTCATCGGCTTGGCCTTCGCCGCGCCCTCGGACGTCGCCATGGTCCAGATCCAGGACGTCCTCGGTCTGGGGAGCGAGGCCCGGATGAACGTCCCGGGGCGCCCGGGGGGGAACTGGCGCTGGCGGATGGCCGAGGGGGCGTTGACCGCCGGGTTGGCCCGCCGGCTGCGGGCGGCGACCGCCGAGGCCGGACGGCTGGCATGAGCGGAGGCGGAGGCGGAGGCGGGGGCGGAGGCGGGGGCGGCGTGCGCCGGGGTCTGGTCGCGGTGGGGGACAGCATCACCAACGGGGAGGGCCAGCCGATGCTGGGCGTCCGGTGCCTGTCGTGGGCGCAGTGGCTGGCCATGGCGCTCGAGCTGCCCTACACCGGCCTGGCCCGCAACGGGGCGGTGGCGGCCGAGGCGCTGACCGGGCAGGTCCCGCGGCTGCGGGGGCCCTACGACCTCGGGTGCGTCTACCTCGGGGTCAACGACGTCCGGGTCCCGAGCTTCGAGGCGTCGAGCTTCGGGTCGGCGCTGGACGGCGTGCTCGACGGGGTCGGGGCGGCGTGCGCCCGAGTCCTGGTGGCGACGATCCCGCTCGACCTGGGCCGTCCGCCGGCGCCCCCGGAGCGGATCGCCGGCGCCAACCGGGTGATCGAAGAGCGGGCCGCGGCGCGCGGGGCGATGCTGCTCGACCTGAGCGACGTGCGGGGGTGGAAGCTCGTCCTCCCCGACGCGGTCCACCTGACCGCGGCCGGCCAGCTCGAGGTCGCCGAGCGGGCGGCCCGGGTGGTCGGCGCCCCGAGCCCGGGCGAGCTCGCCGAGCGCTCGGTCGGCGCGCGCCCGGCGGTCCGCTACGCGTTGACCGGGCACGCGGCGGCGGTGGGCCGGGATCGCTGGCGCCGGGCCCGGGAGGCGGCGCTCCGATGGGGGTCGTGAGCCGCCTGCGGGGGATCCTCGCCGCCCGAACGCTGCGGGGGAGGGTCGACGTGGCGGCGGGGGCGCGGCTCGGGCGGGGGGTGCGCATCGACGTGGCGCCCGGGGCACGGCTGCGGGTCGGCTCCGGCTGCCGGGTCGGCCGGCGGGCCCGGCTTGAGGCGTCGGCCGGGACGATCGACCTGGGCCGGGGGTCCCGGGTCGGCGAGCGCTCCCGGCTGGTGGCCCGGGCGGGGCCGATCGAGGTGGGGGAGGGCGCGGCGGTCGGGGACCGCTGCACGCTCGTCGCCCACGCCGGGATCGCGATCGGGGAGCGGAGCCGTCTGGGGGACGGGGTCAGCGTGATCGACTTCGGGCCGAGCTTCGGCGACACCGAACAGCCGATCCGGGCGCAGGGGGTGCGGGGCGCGGCGGTGCGCGTGGGCCGGGGGGCCGTCGTCGGCCCGCGGG
>JAXDHK010000329.1:0-2525 GCA_034664545.1 Solirubrobacteraceae bacterium | reverse complement strand
CTACCTGCTGACCCGGGGCCTCTTCAGCGTCGGCTTCGAGTGGGGGCGCCTGGCCCGGCTCGTCGTCGTCCTGGGCGGGGTCGCCGTGGCCGGGGAGCTCGCCCTCCCGGCCTCGGGGGCCGTCGGCTTGGCGAGCCGGGCCGGGGCGCTCGGGCTCGTGGTCCCCCTGCTCGTGGTGAGCGGGTTCCTCGGGGCCCGGGAGATCGCGGTGGTGCGCGGGCTCGTGGCGCGGGCCCGGCGACGGGGGGGGTGAGCGGTCGACCGCGCGGATACCTCCGGCACCGTTCGAGCATGACCCATGCCACATGCGCTTTTATGTTCTCGTTTGGGAGTGTCGGGCTGACGCTGTCACACGCACATCTGGCCACGCGGCCGGCACGTGGCGTACACCCCCAGCGCCGGCGACAGCGGCCCGGACACCGTCACCGACGAGACGACCAGCGTCAACGGCGTCTCGCCGCCTCCACCGCGACGGTCACGGTCACCCCGCCCGGCACCGGTACCACCGCCACGATGGGGACGGGGACGGGGAGCACCGCCGGGACGACCGGCGCGGGGACGACAACCGGGTCCACGACGAGCTCGACGGGGGCGGGGGGCACCGGCGGCCCGACGGGCACGACGACGACCTCGACGACGACGGGGACCGGGGCGAGCGCGAGGAACCTCGGGCTCGAGCGGCACGACCGGCTCGACCCCGGCCACGACCGGACCCCCGGGCTTCCGTACACCCGCTTGAACGTCCTCGGGCTGGCTCGGCGGCGGGGCGATGGTGCTGGCCGGAGCGGCGGTCCGCCGCCATGGCCGGCGCCGCCACTGAATGCGCCGCCCGCCGCCGGCGGCCCCTACCTGCGCCGACCGTCCCCGTGATGACCGAACGAGGATCCGAGCTTCGGCGGGGCGGGGGGCTCGACCGACTCGCGCGGGGGCTCGAGGCGGTCCTGTAGGGCCCGGAGAGCGTAGCCAACCTGGTCGAGTGCTCCCTGTGCGTCCGAGAGCAGCTTGCGGATCTCGGCCACTTGGTCGTGCAGCGTCTTGTTGATCACATCGCCACGCTGTTCTCGGCCGGTCCTGTGCTCGCGCTCTGCGTGCTTCCCATGCTGCTCCGATCGTGCGCCGGTGCTTCGAATATTCGACAGGTGGAATTTACTCCGCCCAAACTATAATGGCGCGTTGGAGCCTCGGTTTCCGTGGCGGACGGACTCGACGAAGGTACGGCTCACCGCCGCCGGAGCTCGGGATCCTCGGCCACCGCCCGGCGGAGCGCCTCCCGGAACGACATCGGGGTGACGTCGAAGAGCGCGGCGCCCGCGGGATCGGTGACCGTGGTCGGGGCGGCGAGACCCTCGATCAGCGGTCGGGCCACGGCGGCGTCGACCGGGGTGACGAGGCCGATCCAGAGCGAGGAGAGCCAGGGGGTGAGGAAGGGAACGGGGAGCTTGGGCCGGATGGGGAGGCCGAGGGCCTCGGCCATGCGGTCGAGCATGTCCCCGTAGGAGAGGACGTCGGGCCCGCCGATCTGGATCTCTCGCCCGGCGCTCCGGGCGACCTCGGGGGCGGCGGCCAGGTAGGCGAGGAGGTCGTCGATGGCGATCGGCTGGGTGGCGATGCTCAGCCAGGCCGGGGCGATCATCGCCGGGAGGCGCTGGACGAGGTAGCGGAGCGTCCGGTAGGACTCGCTGCCGGCGCCGACGACCATGCTCGCCCGGAAGTAGGTCAGCGGCGGTCCGTGCCGGGCGAGGATCTCCGCCGTGTCGTGGCGGCTGGCCAGGTGGCGGGAGTGGGGCTCGCCGAGGCCGCCGACGTAGACCACCCGGCCGACCCCCTCGGCGGCGGCCATCTCGGCGAACGCCCGGGCGGCCCGCCGCTCCCGGTCGGCGAAGTTGGCGTCCCCGCCCCGGCCCATCGAGTGGATGAGGTAGTAGGCGACGTCGATGTCGCGCCCGGCCCCGGCCAGGGTCGGGGGGTCGAGCACGTCGCCCTCGTGGATCTCGAAGCCGTCCGGGAGGAGGGCTGATGCTCGGGAGCGGCTTCGGGCCAGAGCACGAACCTCGACACCCGAAGCGGCCAGGGCCGCGGCCAGGCGCCCGCCGATGAAGCCGGTGGCTCCGGTGACGAGGGCGCGCACGAGGGGCCTCTACTGCCCGGTCGGGGCGGCGGCTACCCGGGCATTGCGCTCGGCGGCGGCCTCCCGGAGGCCGGGGGCCCGGTCGGGGTGGAGGGTGGCGGCGGCGTGGCGCCAGTAGCGCCGGGGGTCGTGGCCGGGGAGGACGACGGCGGCGAGCGACCGGCCGGCGTACGTGGCGGCGGTCAGCCAGCGGACGGCGGCGGCCGCGGCCGGACCGTGGTGCTTGCGGATGTAGAGGTCCCGGTTGCGCGAGAACTCGACGATCCGCCGGGCGGGGACGGCTCCGGTCGAGAGCTGCTCGTGGTGGACGGCCCGGGCCTCGGGGACGTAGAGCGTGTGCCAGCCGTGGTCGTGGAGGCGCTTCTGGAAGTCGACCTCGTCGGAGTAGACGAAGAAG
>JAXDHK010000328.1:0-3332 GCA_034664545.1 Solirubrobacteraceae bacterium | reverse complement strand
TCGCGGAGTTCCTGCAGCAGGTCGCGCTGCGCTCCGACGCCGACGAGCGCACCGAGGACGAGGGCCTGGTAACCCTGATGACCCTCCACAACGCCAAGGGCCTCGAGTACCCGATCGTCTTCATGATCGGCTGTGAGGAGGGCGTCTTCCCCCACTCGCGCTCCCTCGACGACGGGACGCTCGAGGAGGAGCGCCGCCTCTGCTACGTCGGCATCACCCGGGCGATGCGCGACCTCTACCTGACCTACGCCCGCCGCCGGACGCTGTTCGGCAACCAGAGCTTCGGCCTGCGCAGCCGCTTCCTCGACGAGGTGCCCCCCGGCCTGACCGACGAGCGCGACGACGGACCCACCCGCCGGGGGACGCTCCTGCGCGAGGAGACGACCTGGGCCTCCGCCGGGGGGAACGGCGGCCGCAACGGTGGCGGGGGCGGGCGCGGAGGCGGGGGCGGGGGCGGGTCGGGCGTCGCCTGGCTGCCGGGCGCCCGGCGCGGCCAGGCCCCTCCGGCCCGGCTCGACTTCCGGATCGGCGACGACGTCGTCCATGCGGCGTTCGGCGACGGCGTCGTGACCGGGACCGACCCCGCCGCCGGCGTCATCGTCGTCCGCTTCGCCTCCGGCGCCGAGAAGAACCTCATCGCCGAGATCGCCCCCGTCACCCGGCGATGACCGCCGTCGTGATCGACGGGCGCGCCGTCGCCGCCGGCGTCCGGGCCGAGGTCGCCCGCGGGGTCGCCGAGGTCACCGCCCGGCACGGTCGCCCCCCGGGCCTCGCCACCGTGCTCGTCGGCGCCGATCCCGGGTCGGCGGTCTACGTCGCCGCCAAGCAGCGGGCCTGCGCCGAGGCGGGCATCGAGGCCTTCGACCACCGCCTCCACGAGGAGACCCCCGGGAAGGCGGTCGCCCAGCTCCTCGCCGAGCTGAACGCCGATCCCGCGGTCAGCGGCGTCCTCCTCCAGCTCCCGGTCCCGGGGCACCTCGACGGCCCGGCGCTGACCGGGCTGATCGACCCGGCCAAGGACGTCGACGGGCTGACCCCGGTCAACGCCGGCCTCCTCTCCCAGGGCTCGCCCGGGCTCCGGCCGTGCACCCCCTCCGGCGTGCTCGACCTCCTGGCCAGCGTCGACGCCGCGCTCGACGGAGCCGAGGCCGTGGTCGTCGGCCGGTCGAACCTGTTCGGCAAGCCGATGGCCCAGCTCCTCCTCGCCGCCAACGCCACCGTCACCGTCTGCCACTCCCGCACCCGGGACCTGCCCGGCGTCTGCGCCCGGGCCGACATCCTGATTGCCGCCGTCGGGCGCCCCCGGATGATCCGCTCCGACTGGGTCAAGCCCGGGGCGGTCGTGATCGACGTCGGGGTCAACCGCCTCGACCAGGGGCTGGTCGGCGACGTCGACTTCGCCGCGGTCGCCGAGGTCGCCCGGGCGATCACCCCCGTCCCCGGCGGGGTCGGGCCGATGACGATCGCCTGCCTCCTGCGCAACACCCTGGCCGCCGCCCGAGCCCAGCTGACCGACCCGCCGCGTTAGGCTTCGCCGCCGATGACCCCCGCCTTCCTGCGCCTGCGCCCCGGCGAGCTGCTCGCCGCCCCGGCCGGCCTCCTCCTCGGTGTCGCGCTCTTCCTCCCCTGGTACGAGTTCGCCTCGGGCCGGCTCGACGCCTGGAGCTCGTTCACGGTGGTCGAGGTCCTGATTGCCCCGGCCGCGCTCGCCGGCCCGGCCCTGACCTGGGTGACGCTCACCCGGTCCTCCCCGGCGCTCCCGGTCGCCCTCGGGGTGTGGACCGCGCTCGCCGGGTTCGTCGCCTCGCTCGCCGTCGCCTTCCGCCTCCTCGTCCCCCCGGCCGGCGCCGCCCAGACCTGTGCCGGCGCCTGGCTCGGACTCGCCGGGGCGATCCTCGTGGCGGTGGCCGGGTGGCTGTCCATCGCCGACGAGCGGCCCGACCGGGGCGTCTCCGCGAAGGTCGGCGGCCCGTGATCGACCGGGACGACGTCCTCCACGTCGCCCGCCTCGCCCGGCTCGAGCTGACCGATGCCGAGGTCGAGCGGATGACCGGCGAGCTCTCGAAGGTGCTCGAGAGCATCCAGAAGATCGGCGAGCTCGACCTCGACGGCGTCCCCCCGACCTCCCACGTCGTCGAGGTGAGCAACGCCCTGCGCCCGGACGAGCCCCGGCCGTCGCTCCCCCGCGAGGAGGCCCTCGCCGCAGCGCCGGCCGTGGCCGGTGACGGGTTCGCCGTCCCGAGCCCCCAGGCATGACGAGCGCGGCCACCTCCGACCCGACCCGCCTCTCGGCGCTCGCCGCCTCCCGGCTCCTCGCCTCCGGGGAGCTCGACCCCGGCGAGCTGTTCGCCGCCTTCCGGGCCCGGGCCGCCGCCGACGAGCTCAACGCCTTCACCTGGGTGGCCGACGAGCCCCCCCCGACCCCGGCCTCCGGGTCTCCGTTGGGAGGGGTCCCGCTCGGGGTCAAGGATCTCTTCTGCACGGCCGGGGTCCCCAGCCAGGCCGGGTCGCGGATCCTCGAGGGCTACCGCCCGCCCTACACGGCGACCGTGGTCGACCGCCTGGCCGGGGCCGGCGCCCCGCTCCTCGGGAAGACCAACCAAGACGAGTTCGCGATGGGCTCCTCGTGCGAGAACTCCGCCTACGGGCCGGTGCTCAACCCCTGGGACCCCGGCCGGGTCCCCGGCGGCTCCTCGGGCGGGAGCGCCGCCGCCGTCGCCGCCGGCCTCGTCCCCTGGGCGCTCGGAACCGACACCGGCGGGTCGATCCGCCAGCCGGCCGCCCTGTGCGGGATCGTCGGGCTCAAGCCGACCTACGGGACCGTCTCCCGCTACGGGATGATCGCCTTCGCCTCCTCGCTCGACCAGGCCGGGCCCTTCGCCCGCGACGTGACCGACACCGCCCTGCTCCTCCGCCACATGGTCGGCGCCCGCGACCCGTGCGACTCGACCTCGCTGAGCTTCCCCGGCCGGATCGCCCTCCCCGACCGGGTCCGCCTCGACGGCGTGCGCCTCGGCGTCCCGGCCGAGCTCGCCGGGGACGGGATCGAGCCGGGGGTCCTGGCCGCCTTCGAGGCCACGCTCGAGCTCGCCCGGGGCCTCGGGGCGAGCGTCGAGACGTGCACGCTGCCCCACGCCGCCCACGCCCTCTCGGCCTACTACGTGCTCGCCCCCGCCGAGGCCTCGTCGAACCTCGCCCGCTTCGACGGGGTCCGCTACGGCTACCGGAGCCCCGAGGCCACCGACCTCGTCTCGATGTACACCCGCACCCGGGGGGCCGGCTTCGGCGACGAGGTCAAGCGCCGGATCATGCTCGGGACCTACGCCCTCTCG
>JAXDHK010000327.1:0-3149 GCA_034664545.1 Solirubrobacteraceae bacterium | reverse complement strand
TGCTCGGCGTCGCTCGGGCAGCTCGACGCAGGCGAACGATGTTCTCGAACAGTTGCTTTCTCCGGTCGACGACGCCCATGAGAGCAGGATAGCTGAAGGTTCCAAAAGCATCAATTTCCGACTACTTTAGACGACGGGGCGCCTGGCGACACGGAGCGCGCGGTCGTGCGGCGGCAGGACATCGCCGGATCGCCCCTGAGCGGACACCATCAACGCCGCCGCCGCGACCCTGGATCGTGCGGCGCGTCGAGCGTGCGCCGTCAGCCCGCGCCCGCGGGAAGCGGCGCGTTGACCGGCCCGGGCTGGCTGGGCCGCGGCGTCGGCGGGGCGGGATCATCGTCGGTGGCTGAGCCCTCGACGTTGAGGTGGGGCAGGATTCGATCGAGCGCGTTGGGGAGCGCCCAGTTGGCCTTGCCGATCATCAACATCAGGCTCGGCACGAGGACCGACCGGATGACCAGCGCGTCGATCAAGACGCCCCCGGCCAGCCCGAGGCCGAAGAGCTCGATCACGCGCTGACCGCCGAGGATGAAGGCCGCGAAGACCAGGACCATGATCGCCGCCGCCGCCGTGATCGTCCGACCGGTCGCCGCGAGTCCGCGCGTCACCGCGATCCGGTTGTCGCCGCTCCGGTGCCATTCCTCGTAGATCCGCGAGACGAGAAAGACCTGATAGTCCATCGAGAGCCCGAAGAGGATCGCGAACATCATCACCGGGACGAACGCCTCGATCGGACCGTTCTTGTCTATCCCGAGCAGGCTCGCGCCCCAGCCCCACTGGAACACGGCGGTGATGACCCCGAACCCGGCGCCGGCCGACAACAGGTTCATGAGGGCGGCCATCGCCGGGATCACCAGGCTCCGGAACACGGCGGTCAGCAGCACGAACGACAGCAGCACCACGACGCCGATGAACAGCGGGAGCTTGCTTGACAGGACGCCGGCGAAGTCGTCGAAGATCGCGGTCTGTCCGCCGATCAGGACCTGGACGCCGCTCCCGGCGCTCGCCGCCGGGACGATCTGGTCGCGGAGGTGGTGTAGCAGGCTGGTCGTCGACGCGTCCTGGGGGGAGCCCGCCGGGTAGGCCTGGGCGAGCGCCACCCCCGGACCTCCCCGGGCGCCCGCGAACGCCACCGGCGGCGTGACCCGCACGACGCCGCCGGCATGGGCGATGGTGTCCAGGACCTTCGCGAACGCGGCGCGCTGGCCCGGGCCGCTGACGCTGGCCACCAGCTGCAACGGCCCGTTGTAGCCCGGCCCAAAGCCCCGCGCCAGAAGGTCGTACGCCTTGCGGGTCGTCGAGCTCGCCGGATCGCTGCCCGAGTCCGCCGAACCGAGCCGCATCGACAGGAACGGGATCGCGATCACGACCATCAGCGCCGTCGCGGCCGCGGCGAAGACCGCCGGACGCGCCTGCAGGTTCGCCGCCCAGCGCGACCACCCAGACGACGCGTCACGGGCGGAGAGCTCGCCGGCCTTCAACGCCCGTCGCTGCCTACGCCCGAGCGTCCGCGTGCCGAAGAAGCCGAGCAGCGCCGGCAGCAGCGTCAACGCCGACACGACGGTCAGAAAGACGGTCACGCTCGCGGCGATCGCCACGCCGTAGAGGAAGCTCACGCCGAGCGCGAACATGCCCAACAGAGCGATGCAGACCGTCATCCCAGCGAACATCACCGCCCGGCCCGAGGTGTCCAGCGCATCGACGGCCGCTCGCTCCGGAGTATGGCCGCGCATCAGCCCCTGGCGATAGCGCGTGACGATGAACAGGGCGTAGTCGACCCCAACCCCGAGCCCGATCAGCAGCGACAGCTGGGAGCTGAAGGACGCCATGTTGATCAGGTGCGAGAGAAGACCTGTCGCGGCGGTCGCGGCTCCTAGAGCGAAGCCCGCCGTGACCAGCGGCAGCGCGGCCGCGAGCGGCGAGCCGAATACGATCAACAGCACGATCAGCGCCGCGGCGGCGCCGAAGCCGACGGTCGAGATGCTCGTCGACTCCGCGAGCTTGCCGACCTGTCCGCCGACCTCGACCTCCAGGCCCCCGCCGGCCGTCGACTGCGCCGCCGCGACGAACTGCTTGGCCTGCGCCGGCGTGATCTTGATCGCCTGCTGGCGCAGGGTCACGTTCGCAAACGCGACCTGGCCCGACGGCGAGATCTCGTTGGCTCCCAACCTGCCGTAAGGCGAGCTGACCGACGCCACGGCCGGCAACGCCGCGAGCTTGGCCAGCATCGCCTCGACCCGGCCGCGGATCGCCGGGTCGGTGACCCGCCCCGACTTGGCGGCGATCACGACCTGCTCAACGTCACCCGACGCCTTCGGGGCGACCTTCGCGAGCAACGCCTGCGCCTCGAAGCTCGGCGTGCCATTGAGACTGAACGTGTCCTTGTAACTACTGCCGACGGTCTGCCCGATCAGCGTCAACCCGGCTAGCGCCGCGATCCAGCCGACGAGCACCAATCGACGGTGAGCAAAGCAGAAGCGAGCCAGAGAACGCACGACGACCTTCCTTTGTGGTCGACAGTCCGCTTACCGGCGCTCCGGAGCAGTGACCGAGTCAACCCAGGCTACTCCATGCTCATTTCCCGCTGCCGGGGCTTCCGTCTGCGGGTCGTGTCAGCCTTCCGGCCATGTCGGACGGCGACGCTGGGCCTACGTCCCCCGAACCCGGCCCTCCAGCGGACGCCGCGCGCGCCACCGCAGCCCGCCGGTCCCGGTAGCCGGCACCCGGTAGCCTCACGATGCGTGCAGGGAGATAACGATCGGTCCGTCCCCCGGGCGAGAGCCCTCCTGCTTTCTCTCGCCGGGCGCAGCCTCCACACGCTCACCGGCGACGAGAACCGGATTCTCCGCGTGGATTCCGACAACGTCGTCGTCTGGACCGCTCGATCGCCTTCCGGTCAGCCGGTCCCGATCGCGTGGGTCCAGGATGCCCTCGATCGCCTTGCTCGCTCGGGCGAGATCGAGATCTCGGTCGCCTCGGTCGGCCACCGACCCGGGTTCGTCGGCGCCGTGCTCCTCGAGCTTCCCGGCGCCCGTCCCGTCGCCCAGGCGTCTCCCCCCCGGATCCGCCTCTCCCGCTGATCGCAGCTGGTCAGGCCGACCTCGCCGCGAACAGCTCGGTCAGCCCCGGCGACAGCTCCGCGATCTGCG
>JAXDHK010000326.1:0-4242 GCA_034664545.1 Solirubrobacteraceae bacterium | reverse complement strand
TCGGAGCGCGCGACCTGTTCGGCCCGGTCCGCCCGACCGGGAAGGCCGAGGAGCCGCGGACGCCGATGCCCGACTACGCCGGCCGCGTCCGATCCGACGGGCTGCCGGTCGATCCCTGGCTGCGGGTCCACGTCCGCCTCGGCGCCCGGATCGTCAAGGTCTGCCCGCTCTCGATGGTCGTCCCCGGGACCCTGCGCGACTGGCGGGAGTGGACCGGTCTCCCGCTGAGCGAGACGGGGCTCCACGACGTCCCGGAGGCCCTCGTCCCGGTGCACGTGTCGGTCGAGCACGACCATGCCGTCTACGTCGAACCCAACGTGTGGGTCCACCACCGGCTGGCGGCCGGTTAGGGCGTCGTCGTCTGCGACTGCTTGAGCTGGGCGACGTCGCTCGCGAGCGTGTCGACCCGGCTCGTGAGCTGGGCGATCGCCTGCGTCGGGTCGGTCCCCGCCGGCCGGCCGGCGAGCGTCTTCACCGTGCTCTCGAGCGCGGCGACCCGGCCGCCGAGGGCCGCGGCGCTCCCGCCGGTGCGGAGCGACTGGATCTGGGTGCTGAGCTGGTCGACGCGAGCGCTGAGCGCCGCGGTGCTGCTCGTTCCGGCCGCCGGGCTGCTCGCGCCGGCCCCCGCCCTGAGCGCCTTGAGCTCGGCGCTGATCTTGTCGACCCGGGCATCGGTGGCCAGCCCCCGGCGGGACCCGCCGGGCTGGTCGGCCCGGACCACGGCGTAGATCGCCACGCCGATGGCCGCCAGGGCGAGGACGCCGACGATCAGCAGCCACGTACGCAAAGAGTCGACGGCGCGCTCGAGCGCGACCAGGACGCCCCCATCGACCGCCGGCACGGCGACCCGCTCGTGAACCACGGCCGCCGGAGGCGGGGGCAGGCGCTCGGTGGGACCCTCTGGGGGTGGGACGGTTGACATTGCTCCACCGGTGTTCCCAGACCAAGCCCGGGGCAAGCGAGAGATTCCGTCAGGGCGCCGTACCTGGACGAATGACCGGTGCGCGCTGGGCGATCGTTCTCGTCGTGCTCGCGCTCGGACCGGTGAGCTCCGACTCAGGCCACGGGCCACTCACCGAGCCGGAGACATCGGCATCCACCGCCTGATCCTAGGTCTGCACCCGGGCGATCACGAGCTGGTACCACCAGCACGCGGCGCTCGTCGACGACGCCCGGGCGGCAGCCGGGCGATCGAGCGCGCCTACGCCCACCGGGTCGGACTGCGCCTTCGTCGCTACCGGCACGCTCCGGGGAGTCACTGGCTGGCAGGGCGCCACCTACCGTCGCGACACCGCATCGTCGTCGAACTGCCGCCCGGCCCCCGGCCGAAACCGGTGGTCGCGCCACGCGAACGCGGTGCTCGCGCACGCGTCGGGCTTCGGATCGGGAGGTCATCGCCACTGCCACGGCCGACCGAGATGCGTGGAAAGTCCCATATCATCGTAGCGGTGACTCTACGCAGGCGCGCGATCCCTCTGTTTGGTGTGCTGCTTCTCGCGGGGTGCGGCGCCGACCATGGCTCGGCGTCCCAGGCCGGCTCCGCTGTCCCTCCGCCGGTCGTTCCATCAACTGCAACCGCTACCGCCGCGAGTCCACGGGTGAAGCCGCGATCCACGGCGGGCCGCGACCCGCAAAGGCCAGTTGGCTCGCCGCCGTCAGTCGCATGTGCAACTACGCAGCTAGCCTTCGTGATCGGTGCGGCGACAGGGACCGCGGGCAGCCTGACGGCGAGCATCCTCGCGCGGAACGTATCCGCGAAGGCGTGCATGCTGTCGGGATTCCTGCGACTGCGTCTCCTTGACGCACGTGGGAACATACTCGGCGTGCCGCCGACGCATGACACGAACCTCGCGCCCGGCGCGGGCGCCGTGCGCCTCGCCCCGGGCGACCGTGCCCGGTTCCTCTACCAATGGGGAAGCAATCCGGTCGCGGGGCAGCCGTGCACGCCCGCCACCGCGGTGGACTTGGGCACCTCATCACTGCCGCCGCACCGTCGGCTGCGCGCCGTGACTGCGAACGGGACCGTGATCGCGCCATGCGGAAACGGCACGACTTTCATTTCTCCGGTCGGGAGGCCACAGTGAGCTTGATGAGCAAAGCCTGCACAGCGCTTCCCTCGAGGCTTGGGATGAAGATGCAGGCGCACGCGGCAGATGAGCACGCAGCTCGTCCCGGCACCCCGACGCACCTTCGGTCGGTTCAGCGTCGTCAGCGCACCAGAGTGACAAGGCTCGTCCTCGCGGCGACCGTGCTCCTGCTGTGCGGGGCTTCCACCACGGTCGCCTCGGCGGCCGTCAGGTGGGGTGTCGACTCCGCCGACCCCGTGACGACCTCAATGCTGAGCCAGCTCGACAGCACCCTTGGGCATCCGGACTTCTTCGGACGGTACCTTGGCGGCCCATTTGCCGTGCAGAAATCAGAAGTCGACCTAGCCTTCAGTCAAGGCGTGTCGATCCTCTTGATTGAGGATCGGCCCACGATCAACCATCAGCTCGTGGGGTCCGCGGCCGGGACGGCCGCCGCAGACGCTGCCGCGGCGAGCGCGGCGGCCCTTGGTGCTCCGGCTGGGACAGGTATCTACGTCGACATCGAGACCGGCGACACCGTCGACGGAGGCTTCATTCAGGGGTGGTACGACGAGATCCGCGCGAAGGGCTACACGCCCGGCTATTACGGCAACCCGGCGAACGGCGCGTTCTCGGGTGCGTACTGCTCAACGAGCGCGGCCACCAGCACCACGGCAGTCTGGTCCTCCGAATTCGAACCGGGACGGTCGACCAAGGCGACCGCGCCGGCGTTCGGACCGGCGACCCCGCCATGCGCTTCCGACACCAACCTCTGGCAATACGGTATCCCAAGCGACGATCCGCCGGGTTCGTTCTGCGCGACGCACGCATGCCCGAACGTCGACACTGACTTGGCGTCGGACACGGCGAAGTTGTGGAGCTCGGGCACCATGCCTCCGCCGTCGGGCCCGACGTCGACGTCGTACACCGGTCCTACCACCGGCAGCTACTACCAGTCGGTGACCTTGACCGCTCGGCTGACAGACACCGCGACGTCGGCCGGACTCGCCGGCGCGCCGATCGTCTTCACGCTGGGGACGCAGTCCTGCTCGGGAACGACGAACGGCTCAGGCGACGCTTCATGCTCCCTCACCCTTACGCAGGCTCCCGGCGGCTACACGGTTGGGGCCTCGTTCGCCGGCGACGCGACCCACACCGCGAGCAGCGACACGAAACCGTTCACGATCACGCAAGCCGCCACGGTCATTACCGTGTCTGCTACGCCGCCGACCTCGTCGAGGTTTGGTCAGCAGGCCACGTTCACGGCCGTCGTGTCGGCGGCCGGTGCCCCGGGCGCGCCCGCGCCGGCAGGGTCGGTGACTTTCTTTGTCGACGGGGTCCCCGTCGCTTCGAGTGCGCTGATGGGCGGGTCGGCGAGCATCGCCACGGCGGCGCTGCCTGCCGGGGCGCACACGATCTCCGCGACCTACAGTGGTGACGCGAACTTCCTGCCGAGCACCGGGAGCCTGCCGTACGCCGTGACGTGCGACGTCACGGTCAGCGGACTCCATCAGGGCGCGTTGATCGTGACCGCGTCGACGTGCCTGACGGCTGGGGCCCACGTCAACGGGGCGATACTCGTCAAGCCCGGCGGAGCGCTCGACGTCGAGGGCGCGACGATTACCGGCTCGATCGGTGCGTCCCAAGGCGCCGGCGCCGTCCGCATCTGCGGCAGCTCGATCGCTGGGGCCGTGAGCGCCACGGGCGCGAGCGGACTCGTGCTGGTCGGCGACCCTGCTGACGGGTGCGCGCCAAACGTGATCGGCGGAGCCTTGGACGTGCAGAACAACACGCACGGCGTTGAAGCGATCGACAACACCGTCGGCGGCGCGATTCTTACCGGCGGTAACTCAGGGCCCGGACCGTACCCCGGGGAGACCACGACGATCTCGGGCAACCACAACCCGAGGACGGACGCCGCAGGTTCTGGCCCCGGCGCAACCGGGGCGCCAGGCGTCCCCAGCGCCCCGAGTGGCCTACCGGAACCGGTCACGTCGCAGGGCGGCCAGCCGGCGCCGATCCCGTCCCCGAGCGGCGGTGCGCCGCGCCCCCCTGTGCTCCGGTCCCCTGCTGCTGCACGGCGCCCGGTCACGGCGGTCAAGCCGGTCGGCCAGGCGCAGAAGCTTGCGTCCGCGATCAAGGCCTGCAAAAGGCTCAAGACGGCGAAGAAGAAGGC